>DAHXMP010000436.1 GCA_027371665.1 Bacteroidota bacterium
TTTATATGTTATCATCTTCGATGTATCCATCAATTCCGGATGGCAAGGTTACCATCAGAATAAGGGTAGCTGGCTCGGATGGATTGATGGATACATTGATTTACAGGGTAAGGCTTTCTGATAATACCAACTTCGTATGCCCGGTAAGGGTTGAAAACAGCTTTGGCGCTTTCCAGATACTCGAATTTGGAACAGGCAGAGGTGCAACAACCGGAGAAGGCCTGGATAACGATACAGTAGGACAGCTCGACGATAATTATTGCGAGTATGAAATTCCGCCGGTGCCTTATACCGATATATTCGATGCAAGGTGGGCAGTTTCCAAGACAAACGGAATTTTAAGAGATATATTCCCCGAAGGAGTAACAACTCCTCCCGGACAGTTAAGGAAATATGTTTGTATCTTCCAGCCAGGCGGCGAAGCAAATCAAACATCGAACCATTACCCGGTTAAGGTATCATGGAATATGTCTGATGTCCCTGCAAAGGATGCAGGTTCACCTACTAATCCTTCAGGAGCAAGCTGGTGGATTAAGGATATTGAATCAGACGGTAATGTGTTTGCATATAATATGAACACAGGTGAAGGTGCATCGGATCCAACAGTGACAAAGACAATTGATACAGGTAAATTTACTCTTTCGATAGGCAGAACATCCTGCAAGGGATTCGTAATCATGTACGATATGACATCTGGAGTCGAGGACGGTAATGATACTTATATAGCAACCAAGATTAACTCGATATCACCAAATCCGGTTAATCATTCAGCCGTAGTAAACTTCGGAGTTTCTTCGAGGTCTCATGTGAGAATAGAGGTTATAGATGAGTTAGGCAGATTGGTTGGAGTAGTAGCTGACGGAGAGTTTGCACCGGGACAGAAGACGATAACCTGGGAAGCACGCGACCTGAGCGGACGCGAGCTGTCGAGCGGAACATATACGTTACGCATGATTGCAGGCTCGATTACATCAATTGAGAAGATGGTTATTCTGAAGTAATTAATAATAATAGCAGGCTCAAGAAATTGGGCCTGCTATAATAAAAAGAAAAAATTATGATAATAAATTTTTCAAATAAATTGTGGAGATAAAAATGAGACGTTATTTATTAATTGCTGTTGGAGTTGCACTATTCTTAATACTTGCAATTGCTAATCAGCCATTAAAAGCTCAAATTTACGGGCAGTACGACACCATAAAGGTTGTTCAGTTGAGCAACCCGATTGGTTATGTCCCATTGTCCGGTGCCAATATTATACCAAACGGAGGATTCAAAAAACCTTCGGCTCCGAATTTACCGCCGACAATACCCGACAGGGATAACGGTTATTATGAGGTGCCAGTTGGATTTAGCTTTGAATTTAACGGTGAGGTATATGACCATGTATGGATTTGCGTTAACGGATTTATAACATTTTCGCAGCCGGTTTATGTGCCAGCAACAAATCCACTGGGATTATTCGATTTCGGTTCATCTTACCAGCCTAATGTTATTGCACCTTATTGGGGCGACCATTACCTTGTAATCCCTGCAGATACACTTGGCGAGGGTACAGACAGGCATATACCAAGCGAAATTTCTTTTAAAACAGAAGGGACATCACCTAACAGAATATTTACAGTTCAATGGAAGAACCTTTATATTAACTTACAGACACCATTGCTTCCGGGACAATTGCCTCCACTGAAAAACGGTATAGGTAATTTCCAGGTTAAGTTATATGAATGTCCCGACCCGTATTCAAAACAAGGAGACATCGAGTTTTGCTACGGACAGGTAGAAGGCAACCCGTTAACAACCCAAGACCAGGTTATTACAAAGGGTGCATCGATTGGAATAAAAGGCGAGACAAATGTAAGAGGAAGTTTTGCTGATTTTATGAACGGATTGTTTTATGTTAAAGCATGGGACCCGACAGACTGGATTAACTATAATCCGGATTCAGTAAGGACATCGCTTAAACTTACAAACGACTGGGCACCATCAGGCGGAAATGATAAGAGGATTCATTATTATGCTATAGCACGTTTTCAATCCGAATACTGGGGTGACGGCGATGCCGATATGTCCAAGTTAGCAGGAAGAAAACACGGTATTTATGGTTCAGACCAAAGCCGCTATGTAACATTTAACGATGCAAGAGTTGTAATGCGTTCGGTTGTTACAAGCAAGCAGCTTGACAGCGTTCTTTTGAGAAGTGCCTATCATGGCGACGTTAATCATAACGGAAGATACTTCTACAGGGATACCGGCGTATTAAGGAGTAAGGTTAATCCGGCAAACGATTCACTTGACCCATATACGGGTGACCCGGTGCACGGTTTGCAGAAAACTGCGATTCCGTGGACAAATGCATATTATGGCGACAGTCTTTCGTATGTTGTTATAAAAGACCATCTTGGCAGAGACAGTATCGTACCGACACAGATTAATACACTGAAAATGGTTTTCTTCCAGGTAACCGAATACGATGCTGCAATCATGCTGGATTATATGGCAGGCAGGATGGAATCGCTGCCATATCTTATCGATACAGTTCCTACACACGGAAAAATAACCGAAAAGGAAGAGCTGGCAACGAACATTATAGCCGGTGCTGCCGAGAGAATTGGCAATAACACATATATGATTCCTGTTTATATAAACGGTGCAGTCAACGGTCCATTATCGATGAGGTTTAGCATTGACGGAAAAGTTACAGGCGTTACGACAGATAACAGCGGTGCTATTTCAATGCTTAATGATTTCAGCGATAATGAAGTCGTAGTAGCCGGGACAGGTAATTTCAAATCGGGATTACCGGTGTGTGTTATTACAGTAGAATCGGCTAAATCGGATTTAACCGTATCGAATATTAGATTCAATGACGTTGAAACAGGAAGGCAATCAATTTACCTGGCAAACACCGAAGATGCAAATAACGGGGAACTGATGCTGAATAATCAGCCCAATCCATTTTATGGGAAAACACAGATTACCATGAATATTAAGGATGCAGGCCAGTACAGGCTCGAAGTTTATGATGCACTCGGGAACAAAGTAAAGACACTGTTCGACCAGTCATTAAACAGCGGCCCGTACAGCATTGACTGGAACGGAACCGATGATAGCGGCAATTTGCTCGGTAACGGAACATATATTTACAGACTTACCGGACAAAATGCTTCTCTGTCTAATAAATTATTATTATTCAGATAAGAGTGAAAAAAGTTGGAAAAGTGGTAAAATACAGCTGGTTGCTGCTAATCCTCGTGATTAGCAGCAGCTGGATTTTAAAAACACAAGATACTGTACAGGCTGTATTAACAAATTACGATAAGATAGATGTATGTGGAAGTTTGCAGGAAAGAGTTTATACGATATCAATTGGGATTGGAAAAATAAATCCCAG
>DAHXMP010000019.1 GCA_027371665.1 Bacteroidota bacterium
AGCTTCCAGGAAGTCTATAAAAGGGAAATAACCTATCAATCTGAACTTGATGTTCCTGATGATATGACAGGGACTTTCTCTCTTGAGGTTTTTCCTAATCCGGCAACTGATTACATCGAACTGCCAGATGCTATGTTAACAAAAGATACACAGGTTTCTATTTATTCGTCACTCGGAACAATCATGTACAAGGGCAATGCTGCCGGGAAGCTGGACATAAGCTCCCTTCCCGCAGGAATTTATTTTGTGAAAGTGAATGATAAGGTGTTTAAATTTGTGAAGATTTAAAAAAAGACAAATAAACTTATGAAACCACTTTACTCTTTTCTTGTTTTGATTGTTTTTTCACTCTCCTGCCTGGCACAGGTGCATATTGGTCCGGGGCAGGCATACCTGAATATTCAACCGGCTTTTGATGCGGGAGCGATTCTTCCGGGGGATACCGTGTTCCTCCATGCCGGCTCCTATACAGGTTATCAGGGCATTTCAAAACTGAAGGGGAACAGTTCGGGATGGATTGTGTTCACAAGGTTCGGGAATGACTCGCTCGATATATCCGGCAACTGGCAGTTTATGAGCTGCGAGTATATAAAGTTCCTGAAGCTGAATTTCAGGAGCAATGCAAATGCACCGGGGCGGCTGATTAACGTGGACAACAGCGGAAGCTGTGAGACTCAGTCGAAGTTTATCATTTTCGATAGCTGCACTTTCTCGAACACAACGGACAAGAATGCGATTACGACATTCAAATTCGGCGGAGTGGACAGCTTCCGGGTTACCAATTGTTATTTCCACGACATCCCAGCCTGCGATGCAATGGACTTCAACACATGCCGAAACGGGGTGATAAGCGATAACCTGCTCATTAACTGCTTAACGGGAGGGCATATCAAAGGCGGCGGGCAGAATATAATCATGGAGCGGAACCTGTTTATCAATTCTTCGGCTACTCCCTGGGTAGCCTTCGAACTAGGCGGAGACACGGGACCGCAGTTCTTCTGTCCCAGTGACACTTTTGAAGTGAAAAACATAAAATTTTTTTCGAACATCATTGCCGGCGGCTATAGGGGACTGGCTCTCTCCTCGGCATTAGAATGCAAAGTCATCAATAACACATTTTACAATTGCGGGCAGGCAACACTCAGGTTTCTAACGACAAGCCTGACATATCCGACGGTATCGGGAAATGTCATCGAGAATAATATCCTCGCTTTCGGAACCTCGGCTTACATAAACGGCAGCCCTCAGAAAGCAGATGCAGCTTCATTCGCAAAAAATATCTATTACAGCATTATTAATGCGACATTCAACGGTCCCTATTGGGATACGCCGGAATTGGACCCGATAAAAGACACTTCACCTCTCAATTACGGCTCCGGTACTGCAATGTTCGTTAACGGGAACAATAATGATTATCACCTCGTTAATGGGAGCCCGGCAATTGGTGCGGCGAAGCCTGAATCAGAGCCGGCAACCGATTTCTATGGCAATCCATTTTCAGCAACTTCCCGCTCTATTGGTGCTGTCGAATACAACATACCGTCAGTTGTTAAAGATGAAAACTTAGCAATAGTGTATTTATTTCCCAATCCGGCAACTGCTTACATCGAACTCCCTGATAACATTTTGAGCAATGTTCAGAGAGTAACGATTTATTCATCGCTCGGCTCGGTCGTTTACGAGTGCAGCCCCGCGAAGCGGATAGATATAAGCAGTTTAACAGAAGGAATATATTTCCTTAGAAGTGGTAGTAAAACTTACAAATTCGTAAAAATTTAATTACAACTAAAAACATACATGCACTCACTCCTTCCATTAGCAACGACATTAATCACTCTTGCCCTCGTGTTCTATTCGCTTGGGATATGGGCTGAGAGAATAGCACGCTACCTGAAGGGCTGGCATCTGGCGGCTTTCTGGGCGGGTTTCCTTTTCGATATGTCCGGTACCTGGACAATGCGAATGATAGCAAACGGCAAAGTAAATGTATCGTTGATGCACGCAATAACCGGGCAGATTGCAATATGGCTCATGTTTGCCCATGCCGTCTGGGCTACATGGGTAATCATCAAGGGAAGCGAAAACGTACGCGAAAAATTTCACCGTTTCAGTCTTATAGTCTGGCTCGTTTGGCTCGTGCCTTATCTCGGCGGCATGGTCCTCGGCATGAGCAATCACGGTCGCTAAAAAAATTTACACTTTAATTCTTTATTCTTTTTTCGTAGTATTAATTTTCTTAACTTACACTTTATGAAGAAATGAGTTTGTGATTTTAACTAAACAGACAACGCAATATTATATGGTCATTTTAATTTTTTTAAAATGCATAGTGAATCTATGCGAATTATAACAAATAATCTATACATACATAATCCAAATTATTTCATATATAAAAATATAAATCAGATTTGTTTAATCTCTGAAGCTTTAATCTAATCTTTGAAGCCGGATTGAAACGAATCAAACAGTAAATGAAACAGGCTTTATACTAATCATAAATAGAATTTTTTTTCATTATTTGGAGAGTTGATTATGAAGTTTTTTTACGTATTGTTTGTCATCTGTTTTTCTTTTGTAAGCACATATTCAAAAGACAATATAAGTCAAAAAGGGAAAATTCCTAAAGTCCAGGCGGCAACCGAGCCGGTTGCAGAAGTAATGGCTTATTCTACCAGTTCCTCCGATAAACGGTTCACTTATACCTATGACGAGAATGGGAAAATGCTTACATATCTGAAAGAATTTGACAAGGGAGGTGAATGGGGAAATTCAGCTATGGCTACCTACACCAATGATGAGAACGGCAACCAGCTTACAGGTCTTTTACAGACATGGGACGGTACCGAATGGGTAAACTATTCCTACGCATTTTATACTTACGATTCAAGAAACAACTGGCTGACATATTTATCCCGTACCTGGGGAGGCGATGACTGGGTGAATTATTCACGACTTACAAGAACTTACGATTCATCCGGGAACCTTCTTTCTTATTTCGCAGAAAAGTGGATAGACAGCCAATGGACAAGCATCGAAAGATATACATATACCTACGATTCTGCGGGCAATTATCTTACGTACATATACACTCATTGGTCAGGCGGTGAAGTTGACTTATCTTATACGGATACTTATACTTATAACACTGACGGGAATATGCTTACCATCATTTACCAGGAATGGGACACCGACCATTGGGTAAATTCTTCATTTGTTTCTTACACTTATGATGATAAAGGAAACTTATTGACTTATTTGTATCAAAAGTGGGACACCGACCATTGGGTAAATTCTTCAAGATACATATACAACAATGATTCATCAGGCAACAGGCTTTCTTATTTATATGAAATCTGGAAAAATGAGCAATGGTCAGACTCATCACGTTATACTTATACCTATGATACTGTTGGAAACAGGCTGACATCTTTAGGTGAAAACTGGGAAAACGGCCAATGGGTGAATAATTCACAAGGTACATATTCGTATAACTCCGACGGTGAAATGATACTTGATTTAGGGCAGCTATGGAATGACAGCCTATGGGTCAATGACTACCGTATTACAATCACATTCGATGCCGTCGGATTCAGGACAGGATATTGCTATGAGCAATGGCAGGATGGAGAACTGACAAGCGATTCGCGGAAATTCACTTATACTTTTAACTCACAGGGTTATAGCAAATCTGCTCTGTATGAAAACTGGCAAAACGGACAATGGACTAAAACAGATACATACCTGTCATTCTCCGATTCCAGCGGAAACAGTTTTTTTTATGCCGGTGTTTATAAATACGAGGTTACATACCAGTCTGAAGTTGGTGTCAATGATGAGAATGTTGAATTATCATTGAATTGTTACCCAAATCCTGCAACCGATTTTATAGAACTGCCGGATGAAGTATGGGAAAACGGCAGTCGTTTAACAATCTATTCTTCAAGCGGAAAGGTAATGTTTGAAATTAATCCGGAAAAAAGAATTGATATTAGCCGTTTATCGCCGGGTATATATTTTATGAAAGCAAAGAGTAAGTTATATAAATTCGTGAAAATTTAATTTATAGAATATATACTGTTCAAAATATCAATATGTGGCTGTTTTAATAATAGCCACATATTATTACCTTTCCATTCGTCTATAATTTTTATATATTTTGAAGAGTGTTAGAATATATTGATTGAATGAAAAACCGAAACGGCAGCGAAACATCAAATCACGGGAACAATGATTGGAAGCTGATTTTCAGGACCCTGAAATACAGGAATTACCGCCTGTATTTCGGGGGACAGGGTATTTCGCTTATAGGAACCTGGATACAGATGATAGCGATGAACTGGCTGGTTTACCGTCTCACCGGCTCGGCTTTCATGCTGGGCCTTGTTGGCTTTGCAAGCAGGATTCCGGGCTTTATTATTTCCCCTTTTGCCGGTGTGGTAATTGACAGGATTCACAAATACCGCCTGCTTATGCTCACGCAAATACTATTCATGGTGCAATCGGCAATTCTTGCATTATTATTGTTCACAAATGTCGTTCAGGTTTGGCATTTAATCGTTCTTGGCATTTTTATGGGATTAATCAACTCATTCGATATACCTGTCAGGCAGTCTTTCGTAATCGAAATGATTGAAAAGAAGGAAGACCTCGGGAATGCAATCGCGCTGAACTCGGTGCTTGTCAATATCGCAAGGCTTGCAGGCCCTACGATTGCCGGCATCCTCGTAGCATTAATCGGCGAAGGCTGGTGCTTTTTCATAAATACTATAAGCTTTATCGCAATTATATGGAGCCTTTCAGCAATGAGAATAAAAATGCCTGAGTTGTCCCCGGTTAAGACTAATCCTGTCGCAGAGTTTAAAGAAGGATTCAGATATACCTTCGGGTTTCCGCCCATCAGGACGACTCTGCTGGTACTTGCCCTCGTAAGCCTGATGGGAATGCCATACCAGGTACTGATGCCCGTTTTTGCCGTTAATATTTATAAAGGCGGGGCTCACTCATTTGGTTTTCTGATGGCAGCCGCAGGATGCGGGGCATTAATCGGGGGACTGTTTCTCGCATCTAAGAAATCGGTCCTGGGCACAGGCAGGAACATTTCGTTCGCGGCTGGTATCTTCGGAATCGGGCTTATTTTATTTGCAGTAACCAGGGTCTTCTGGCTCGCCCTTCCTTTTCTCATGGTCGCCGGATTCGGTATGATGGTCAATATGGCATCCTCCAATACATTACTTCAGACTTTAGCCGATGACGACAAACGGGGAAGAGTGATGAGCTTTTATGCTATGGCTTTCATGGGTATGGTGCCTTTCGGCAATCTGCTTTCAGGAACATTGTCAAATGTTGTAGGCGTGCCGAATACTATTCTCATCGGAGGCGTATGCTGTATCATAGGCGGGCTGTTCTACGCTTACAAACTTCCTTCGCTGAGAAAACTGAGCAGGGATATTTATATTAAAAAGCAAATCATACCGGCCGATGTGAAGTATTAGGTCTATATTCTTTTAACGACGAATTCAGTTATAAACAATCACATTATTTGCACCATCTTCCTGCTAATCATCAGCTTTTTTGTTTTGAGTAAGATTATAAGGTTCAGCTTTTAGGCTTTATTGCTTTGTTACTAAGGTTATAAGGTTTAACATAAGGTCATCAACATATACTTATTTATTTCCTGCTTCTTCGTATATTATAATGACACATGAAAGGCAAAAAGGTCTCAGAAATTTTCCATTTTTTTTATTCTTCATACCGTGAATTTTAATTATCCCCAAAAAAAATATTTTATACTTCCTTTTGAGCACTTAAAATTTTCAGCAATTTTTTTTTTTGGGCTTCGTCAAATCATAATAATAATCATTGGAGAGAAAATGCAGCCAGCTATTAAACCTGAATACATTGTTGATGACAAAGGTAAACGAAAAAAAGTAATTCTAAGTTACGAACAATACCAAAATATGCTCGAATTAATAGAAGACATCGAAGATTCAAAATTAATTGCAAAGACGGTAAACGAACCTGAAATTTCTTTCGATGACTACAAAAGGAAGAGAAAGATTGTATAATATTGTTTTAAAATCCAGTGCATCTAAAGACCTCGACAAACTTAATGACCCTTATTTGAGCAAAATAATTTTTGCTATTGAAAATTTAAAAGAAAATCCCAGAAACATAAATGTAAAAAAGTTGATAGGTAGAGAAAACGAATACACACTTAGAATCGGAGATTACAGAGTTTTATTTTATATCGTAGATGAATCTAAGTTAATAAAGATTTCAAGAGTCCTGCACAGAAGAGAAGCATATAGATAATCCGAAAATCAAATCCTTTTTCTTATACACAATAGATAATTCAGAATAAATATAACTTATGGAAGCTAAAACGGGTCCAGCATGACAGATTCAATTACGAATTACAAATTATGAATTATGAGTTAGAGGTCATTTTTTACAACCTCCTAATCCTCTGAATCAAGTTCAGGACAGGCTCTTTGATAATGGGGGAACAAATAATTCAGCCAATCGCTTTGACCACTTCCTCAGTCTTGCGGACTAAGCCGAGCCTCGGAAAAATGAACTTAATGGATGCTTCATGCTCTTCCTTCGAGCGGGCTGACATGGCATTCTCGGCAAAGACCTGGTTGTAGCCGTATTCAAATGCAAACCTTGCCGTGCTTTCCACACCATAGTTCGTCGAAATACCGCAAAGAATGATTGTGTCAATCCCACGCCTGCGGAGTTGGAGGTCGAGTTCTGTGCCGTAGAATGCACCCCATTGATGTTTCGTAATCAGGAAATCGCCGGGCTGAATGTTGAGCTGAGGCACGTATTCGCTCCATGAAGGGTCGTAGCCTGACCTTTGGAAAGAAATTTCTGCAATTGGATGAAGTGAGTCCTTGAAATCGGGCGATGGCGTTACACGCACTAAAAACACGGGCATATTATTCTTCCTGGCGGCTTCGAGAATCTTTGCCGTGTTTTCGATTACTGTATCTGCCGGATGAGGCAGTGCGGGCATTCCCGTTATACCTTTTTGCAAATCAATGACGACAACGGCAGTTTTTTGAGTATTTATTTTCAGTTCGTTTGGCATAATGTTCTCAACAAAATACAGTCTGATAACACATTAAAGAAAAAATTATTGTTTCAAATTATACATGTACAAAAAAAATTAATTTGATTTTCCTTCTCTTTTTCTGTGTAAATAATTTACTATTCTCTCCTGAAAAATCACGCCCAAAATAAAAAGTAAAACAGCTAAAGCCGAAACGACAATTACAGTTATGTAGTGGTGCCTCTGTAAGTTAGCCCCGATATAACATGAACCGAAAATTCCGGGGAATCTCGCAACGGTACACAATACGAGAAACCGCAAAGGCCTAATAGGTGTTAATCCCGCAATGTAAGTCAGTGCGTCTTTTGGAATGCCGGGAATAAGAAATAGCACGAACATTATGATTTCGGCTTTAGGGCTGTTAATCAGGTATCCGAACTTTGCGAATTTATCTTTTGGAATAAATACCTTGACAACAGAGTATCCAAGCAGCCTTGTCGAAAAAAAGACAATAACTATTCCAATGAAAATCCCTATTAATGTATAAATAGTACCGAATATAGTTCCATAAATATATCCTCCCGCAGCTTGTATTATTTCCCCAGGTATCAACACAATAATTACATGAATGACTTGAAACAAAATGTAAACAAGGATTCCGGCGATTCCAAATGAAGTAATATAATTTTTAAATCTTTCGAGATTGCCTATGAACCTGACAATATCAGGTGTGTAGCGGATAGTAATGAATGCTACAACGGCAACGAAAATAAGAAAAACTAAAATTTTAAATTTCGGATACTTCGATTCTTTTCTTTCCACAAAACAAATACCTTCTTAATACATTTGATTTAAATAAACTACCCTTGGATGAATTTTACAAAATTAACCGAATTATTTCATTTATTGAATTTTCTCATATTAAAAATCAAAAAAACATATATAAAAAATTATATACAATTATCAGATAAAAAATTTTAAAAAAATTACATTAATATTTGTATAAGTTCATATTTTTTATTATATCTGTAATTGAAATCTTTAATAAAGTTCTATTGTTATCTTTGAGGTCATTATGAAAAAAATCGGATTTCTTTACGGAATTGAACAAACCTTTTCCCGGTCTGTTATTGAGAGTATCAACAACCTTAATATCAAGGGTGTATCAGCAGAACTTATGAAAGTAGGAGCAACAAAAACTGAGGATATTTTTAAATATAAGGTTATCCTCGACAGGGCATCGCATGAAGTTCCTTTCTACCGCTCTGTTCTTAAGCTGGCTTTTCTTAGAGGTGTAAAAATTGTTAATAACCCGTTCTTGTCGTTTGCTGACGACAATTTCTTTCATGCCTCATTGGCTGAAAATATCAATATAAATGTCCCTAAGTCTGTGATATTGCCAAGCAAGGAGCATCCTCCCGGAACAAACTCCGAAACTATGAGAAACATGGTTTTTCCTATTGATTGGGATGCAGTTTTCGAACATGTTGGTTTTCCGGCTTATATCAAACCAAACTTACTCAGTCCCTTTCATGATTCATACAAAGTGTATAATCCTTCGGAATTTTTCTCTGCATATGATTTGACGGGGAACAGGCCTATGCTGCTTCAGGAGAGTATTGAGTACGATACATATTACAAATGCTTTGTAATTGGAAAAAAACATGTCCGCGTGATGACTTATAATCCGATTAAGCCACACCAGCAAAGATACATTTCCCTTGAGTGGGGCATTGATGAAGAAACCAGGAGAAGGTTGTCAGAGTTTAGCATTAAAATATGTGAAACATTCGGATTCGATTTTAATGCCATCGAATTTGCCGTTAAAGATAACGTACCTTATGCTGTGGAATTTATGAATCCCGCTGCTACCGCAGAACTATCAATTTTGCATGAGAAAAATTTTAACTGGATTGTTGAAAATACTGCTTCCTTCCTCATCGAAAAAGCTCTTGAAAGGAAAAAAACACCTTCTGCTCTGAATTGGAATGAATTGCTTTTAGATGCCAAAGCGGAAACAGGGAAGGTTGCTAAGAAAAGAAAAAGCATTAGGAAGAAAAGGTCAAAGATATTGTATAAATAATAAATCCTTTAATATTTTTTTGATATTCATCTAAATTTTTGGATTTGTTTTTTTATTAGAATATTTACAATTGTTCCACTGAAATTATATCCAATGAAGTCGTGATTTTTTTACAATTTTGTAATTAAATGAAAATCATTGTTTATTATTTCTTTTTATATTTATGTCAGTACGAGTAAGATTTGCACCCTCCCCGACCGGATTTTTACATGTCGGCGGATTAAGAACAGCTTTATATAATTTTTTATTTGCACGTCATAGCAATGGCACATTTATTTTGAGAATTGAGGATACTGATAGAAGCCGATTTGTAGAAAATGCAGTTGAAAATCTTGTAAATTCTCTTAAATGGGCTGGAATCGAATTTGACGAAGGTCCGGGTGTAGGCGGGAATTATGGTCCATATACTCAATCTGAAAGGCTCGATATTTATAAAAAGCATGCCGGTTTGCTTCACGATAAAGAAGCGGCTTATTATGCATTCGATACTCCCGAAGAAATTGATGAAATGAGAAAGAGAAAATCGGGTGATTCATTTCAGAAATATGACAGGCTTTCAATGAAAAATGAATTTACTTTGGGAAAAGATGAAACTGATAGGCTTTTAAGTTCAGGAGCACCATTTGTCTTTCGACTAAGGGTTCCGGATGAAAAAGAAATTAAATTCAATGATATTATTCGTGGTGAAGTTGAAGTAAACAGCTCTGAAATTGATGACCAGGTATTAATGAAATCAGACGGCTATCCGACCTATCATTTAGCTAACGTCGTTGACGACCACCTAATGAGAATCACCCATGTAATAAGAGGGGAAGAATGGCTTCCTTCAACTCCCAAGCATGTAATATTGTATGACTCATTCGGCTGGGAAAAGCCTGAGTTTGCACATTTACCTCTTCTCCTGAATCCGGATAAATCTAAGCTAAGCAAGCGTCAGGGGAGTGTTGCTGTAGAAGATTTTGCTTCGGAAGGGTATTTCAGCGATGCATTTGTTAATTTCATTGCTTTGCTCGGCTGGAATCCAAGTTCTGACAGGGAGATATATTCAATCAATGAATTAATTGAAAGCTTTTCTCTTGAAAAAATTAATAAGGGTGGAGCAGTATTCGATAAGGCAAAACTCGAATGGATGAATTTTCAATATTTAAAAGACAAGCCTTCTTCAGAGTTAGCTGATTTGTTGAAACCGGTACTCGAATCAAAACGATATATCGGATTTTCATCCGATTATCTCGAAAAGGTGATAAATCTGTTTAAAGAGAGAATAAAATTCGTTAAAGATATTCCTGATATTGCCTGTTATATGTTTGAAGCACCAAAAGAATACGAAAAGGAATATTTTGAAAAGTATTGGAAGGAAAATACTGCAGTCTTAATTAAGGATTTGCTTCAGATGTATAAAGGCTGTACTGCTTTTGTCCATCAGGCACTTTATGAAATGACAAAAAGTTATATAGAAAATTCAGGGTTGAAACTAAAAGATATTGTTCACCCAATTCGTCTAATAATCACCGGTCAGTCGACCGGTGCCGGAATGTTCGAAACGATGGAAGTTCTCGGGAAAGAGGAATGTGTCAGCAGAATCGAACAATTCCTTAGAAATAGATTTTAAGAATGTTTATATTTTTTTCAGTTATGAATATGGGTTTTGTAAAATTTTATATTGCAGTCATTGTCTCAATTTTAATTCTATCTTCATGTGCACACCCACTTCCGGAGTGTTACAATAAATCAACAAAAAATGTAAGAATAAGATGGGGAACAATGTATGTTTTATCAGGCAAGGAAAAAGGCTACCAGATTGATGCTGATGCTACACTTTGGAAAATGACATTGCCTCCAATGAGCAGGGATTATCAAAAAGAAAAATTATCTTATGTTGACCCAGTAAGGTATTGCCGTTTAACTAAAATGGTACTTGACACAATCCTTAAAATACAGGTATTGAACGAACCGGGTGACAGCATTAGATTTATTGAATATACTAATGTAGATAATGGAGCAGAAATGAGAGCTATGTGGAATCCTGATTTCAAAACAGCAAACAGCAACGGCTTCAGGAGCTTATATGATTCGCTCCAGCTTTTTTTAAAGTTTGAAAAAAACCCGTAATATTGATATATTGCTTTTTCTTATTGAATGAAAACTTGATACTTTAAATGAAAATTTTAATTGTTGACGATAATCCTGATTTTTGTTCTACAATTGCAGATATTGTCGGGACATTTGGATACGATACTCATGTTATTAATTCGCCGGAAGAAACCCTCGAATACCTTTCCAATTTTAATAGTAAAATATCCGTTATTTTGCTGGATATAGAGTTCGGTCAAAACACCAAAATGAACGGCATAGATGTACTTTCTTTCTGCAGATTACATTATCCTTCAATACCCGTTGTGATGATTTCCGGGAGAGGTACAATAGAGACTGCCGTGAAGGCAACCAAACTCGGAGCCCTGAATTTTATCGAAAAAAGCATAATTAGCAAGGAGAAATTGAGAGAAGTGCTCAACAGTGCAATCGAAAAAATAGGTATCGAAGGAGAAGCAAGGGAGATTCAAAATTTTCTTAAGCATAATGATATAATAGGCAAGACAAAAGCAATGCTCGAAATCGGTGACAGCATTTTCAGGTTTGGAAAAACTGATTTGAATGTTCTGATTTCGGGCGAAACAGGAACCGGAAAAAGACTTGTTGCTAAAGCCATACATGCAATAAGCCGCAGGAATAAATATGCATTTGTAACCGTTGATATTCCAAATATACCACGAGAGCTTTTCCAAAGCGAACTTTTCGGCTATAATAAAGGCTCATTCACCGGGGCTTCAGACACTAAGAAAGGGCTGTTTCACCAGGCAAATAAGGGAACCTTATTTCTGGATGAAATAGGAGACCTGTCACTCGAGCTGCAATCCAGCCTGTTTATACCAATTGAAGAGAAGTCAGTAAGAAGAATTGGTTCGACTGAAAGTGAAGAACTGGATGTCAGGTTTATCTCTGCAACCGATAAGGATCTTCTCTACGCTATGAAGGAATCGAAGTTCAGGGAACAGCTTTACCACAGGCTCCGTGAGTGTGAGATTCATATCCCCCCCCTAAGGGAACGCAGGGAAGATATTCCCGATATGGTTAATTATTTTACTCAAAAACATAACGAAGAATTCGATGAAGAAAAGTTTTTTTCTCCTTCTACTTTAGAGTTTCTTCAAGATTACGATTGGCCCGGGAATGTCAGGGAACTCTCGAGCACCGTTAAGGTTGCTTTGCAAACTGCTGCCTCAGAGCAAATAGAAATTTCTGACATTCATAAAATTTTATCGACATCCGGTATTAAGGATAAAGCTGCTTCAACCCGGGACAGTTTCCTGTCTCAGAGCGGTACTCTTAAGGAAGACCTGGCATTGCTCGATAAAAAGAAAATTGAAGCAACTCTTGAAAAGTGCAACGGCAACGTCAGTAAATCTGCCGCCATGCTTGGTATCAGCAGGGAGACTCTGCATAATAAAATAAGGAAATACGAAATAAATACTCAATTATTCAGGGGAAAAAAATCGAATAAATGAGTG
>DAHXMP010000020.1 GCA_027371665.1 Bacteroidota bacterium
CTGCTCACTTGTTATATTTTCATCTATGTAGGCAAAATCGCAATCGTTATCCAGTGCCTGGGCAAGAATCCTGAAAAACATCGAAGGAAAATGAATATCTTCATCCTGGAGCACAGCAAAACCTGCAATCGTAATTTTCTCTTTTACAGTGATAATTGATTTGTTACCTTCGATTCGCAATGCAGCATTAGCTGCTTTAAGTGCGAGCTTTTCATGGAACTCAGAAGAAATTGTAATTTTCTCTTTTCCTGACTTTTTTTCAAACAAGCCGCACCATTCTTTTTCATTGATTATTTTTTCAACTGCATTTTTTACTTGTATTTTAAGTTTCTCATCTTTTGAAATAATTCTTTCAAGGACATTAATTGCTTCGAAACAATCAACAGGAAGAAGAGCGATATCCGCACCTGCCCTAAACACTTTCTCAATCGCTTCGGCATTTGAAAATGATATTGTAATAGCATTCATATCGAGAGCGTCGGTTATAATCAAACCGTTGAAATTCAATTCCTGCCTTAATAATTTGCTTATCAATTCTGATGAAAGAGAAGCCGGCAAACCCGAATTGTCAATCGAAGGCACTGATAAATGGCCCATCATAACTGAATGGACACCATTTTTAATGTCATTTATAAACGGTTTCAATTCGTGAGAAAGAAGCTCTTCTTTACTTTTGTTCAAAACAGGCAGTGACAAGTGAGAATCAACAGATGTATCGCCATGCCCCGGGAAATGCTTTGCACAAGCGATTACATTTTCGGATTGAGTGCCTTGAATATAAGCCAGGCTGTGCTTTTCGACTGTTTCGGAATCTTCGCCGAAAGACCTGATATTTATTATCGGATTTTTCGGATTCGAATTAATATCACAAACAGGAGCGAGATTCCAGTTAATGCCGATGGCTTTTGCTTCCATTGCAATCGCTTTTGCTACCTGGAAAGTCATTTCAGGATTATCAGTTTTGCCCAAAGCCATTGCATGTGGAAAGTCAGTCCCATTCTTTAGCCTCATTGTTAAGCCGTTCTCGAAATCTGCACAGAATAATAATGGTATTTCAGCTCTTCTCTGTAGTTCCGTGAGCATTTTTGAGGTTTCTTCCTTAGTACCGGAAAAAACGCAAAATCCGCCTATTCCAAGTTCAGCAAGACGAAGTTTTTCTTTTTTGTACTCTTCATCGAGGAAATATTCGTCAGACGAAATCCTCCCGAATATGCACTGTGCTGCAAGGCGGCGGTTTGAAAGTGTTTCTATGTTTATATTTTGATTCATTCTATTAATCAATAAATTTAATATTATCTCCCTCAAAATTTTTAAGCCATTGGCGAAAAGTGTCGTTGATTCTTTCAGGCTGGCGTGTCTTTACATTAATGCCGACAAGAACTGCTGAGGCTTTGACGAGGATATTGCCATCATTCAAACGGATAACGTTTTCAAAGCCGACGGATGAATTTTTCACGAAAGAAGTACGTGTCAGAATTTCATATTCATCATCGAAAGAGGCGGTATTAAAATAATCAATTTCCGAATGAACGACCATGACAGGAAAACTGTAGAGAGATAATTTGCTGTCAGTATTTCCGCTGATGTTCCTCAAATACTCCGCCCTCGCCCACTCGAGCCAGTAAAAGTATCGAATGTTGTGTACGACGCCATAAGAGTCAACTTCATAAAATTTGACTCTACCCCTGCTTTTGAATTTAAAAAGATGAAGTGAATTATTGATTTCTTCTAAGATTTTGTCCGATTTATCCATATCTAATTTTTCAATTTTATTTTGAATTAAAGAATTGATTCATTGTATTGAATAAAGAATCATGAAAATCGGAAAAAATTTTGTAATCATCATCCTTTTGAGAATTTAGATACACAGTTAATAATTGGGCATCCTTTTTCAACTTCAGAAAAACATCATTCAGATTATCAATTAATTTACTGTCTGTTTCACTTAATTCTCCTGATTTTTTCAACTTTGACAATCCTTCAACATTCATATCAATTGTTGAAATAATTGAGGCAGTAACATTTTCATAATCTTTATAATAATCAGGATTATCATCGAGGTCTATGTTCTGCTTAATTACTGAAATTGATAAATAGGTAAGATATAGCCCTGATGATGACATTTTACCAATAGTTTCAAGATAAATATTTTTTACCTCACTTTGAGCTTGCTGGGAGAAAAGGCTGTTAAAACCGACAAGAGCAACAATAAATGATAAATATACTTTTTTCATCGAACCTCGCCAGACTATGGATTAATTCATTTTTTTTCTAAATTGTTCAAAACATCTTTAATAATATTTGAAGCGTCAGAAATCATATTTTTTTCAACCTGGAAATGAAAAACAACCCGGACAGAATTATTCCCGAGATGGAGCAACAAGAGACCTTTATTACGACATTCCTGTTCAAACTCATCGCCACTGATTTTTTTATCTATATCGAAATACAACATATTAGTTTCAACCTTGTTTTTGTCGAGTTTAATAAACTCCGACTCTGAAAGCAAAACAGCTAATTCTTTTGCTTTTTGATGGTCATAATTTATTAAAGGCAGGTTATTTTTAAGTGCAAACAAGCCTGCTGCTGCAATTATTCCAGCCTGACGCATACCTCCACCCATCAGCTTACGTTTTCTCCTACCTTCATTAATCAATTCCCTTGAGCTTACAAGCAGAGAACCGACCGGTGCACCCAAACCTTTTGAAAGACACACTGAAACCGTGTCGAAAGGTTCAGCATACTCCTTTGGAGAAATGCCTGTAGCGGCACAAGCATTCCAAAGTCTTGCCCCATCGCAATGGAATGACATTTTGTTCTGAATAACAATTTCCTTAACTTTTCTTATGTAATCAAGAGGTATAATTGTTCCTCCATGCCTGTTATGAGTATTTTCAATACAAATTAAAGCTGAATGCGGAAAATGGTCATCGAGCACGCGTATTGAATTTTTAATTTCATTAATGTCCATAATTCCCTTTTCCGTTTTTATAGGACGTAGCTGAACGCCTGAAATAACGGCAGGAGCGGCAGCCTCATAATAGAAAATATGGGAATCGGCATCAAGAATAACTTCGTCAGCTCTTTTTGTTTGAACAGCTATAGCAATTTGGTTGCTCATTGTTCCCGAAGGCACGAAAAGAGCCTCTTCTTTACCTAATAAGGAGGCTGTAAACTCCTGCAATTCGTTCACAGAAGGGTCGTCGCCAAAAACATCATCACCAACAACAGCATTGGCGATAGCCTGCCTCATCTCTTTTGTAGGAACAGTAACCGTATCGCTTCTTAAGTCAATCATAATTTACAATAAATTAATAAAAGATAAATGGAAAATCTGCCTGGATATTAATTCGCCGAGCCACATTAGTGTACAAATTGTTGCCGGAATTGTTATATTATCGTCTATTTTCAAAACTCTGGAGGCAGCTTCAACAAATCCACCGATAAATGATGCAATGTAACCTATAACAAAGTAAGTCCATATGGCTTTGTTAAAATAACCAATAAAAGAAATAACAAGAAAAGCCATAAAAATAAATGCAGATGTACCTTCAAGACTTTTATCGAATAAAGGAGTCCTGCCAAATTTCCTTCCAAACAGGCAAGCACTAATATCTGATAATATCAAAATAGAAAATCCCGTTACAAATAAAATTTTAGGAAAAATAATAATTCCAATAGATGCCGAAATTAACACCCATGATGCACCATTCAAAGTAAACTCCTGTTCAATCTCGTGTCGGCGAAGCATTTTTCCAAAAAAGAACCTTACAAACCATTGTGCTTTATTTTTTCTTTTACTTAATACATCCGTCAAAACAAATACTAACATGACTGGTATAAGAATTGATAGAGCTGTTAATTTAGGGATAAAGCTATATATTATAGGAATTGATAATGCGATTAAATGTATGCTTTTACGTATTATCTCCTGACTATAGGGTATTTCCTGGAATTCGTCCATTTTAAAAAATATGGTATTATGATAACATTAAATTATAAAGCTTACGCAAAAATAAACTTAGGCTTAGAAATTTTGTACAAACGGCAGGACAGATACCATGAAATTAATACTATTTTTTCACGTATCAGCCTTGCCGATGACATCAATATCTGCAAAAATAGCGAATTATCCGTTAATTGTGTATCTGAAGATGAGATTGCACAGGAAGATAACCTGGCATATAAAGCAGCATTGCTTCTCAGGAGGCATTACAAAGTAAAGGAGGGTGCCGAAATAGAAGTAATAAAAAAAATTCCAACCGGTGCTGGCCTTGGCGGCGGCAGTTCAGATGCCGCAACGACACTCAAAGGTTTGTCTGAGCTATGGAATATTCCCGTAGATTTGAACATTTTGTTAAAAATTGCATCCGATATAGGTGCTGATGTCCCTTATTTCCTAAGACAAGGAATGGCAGTAGCTTCAGGTAGAGGGGAAAAACTTGAATACTTCAAACTGGATTTGCCTTACACCGTTCTTTTAGTTATGCCGGGTAATAAAATTTCGTCAAAATGGGCATATCAGAATCTTGCCATCGGCTATTTAAGGAAGAATCCCACTGATTTAAGGACTGCCCTTATTAATTCTGTAAATAAATCTGAATTATTAAAAAAATCCATAACAAACGATTTTGAGGGGTCAATTTTCAAAAAATACCCTGAATTAAAAGTAATAAAATCCAAATTATATAAATCTGGTGCTGTCCTGTCCCTATTGAGCGGAAGCGGTTCATCAATCTATGGATTATATACATCAAGAGGGGAAGCAGAGAAAGCCATGAAGATTTTTACGGGTTACAGAATTGAAGTTTGCGATTTTATTATACTTTAGAATTTTATTGTTAATTTTAATTTTTTTTATTTCTCAAATAATTAAATGAAAAAAAACTATTTAATTCAAAAAATTGAAAATTCAGAAAAATATATCAGGAAAACATGAAGATATTATTGACATCGGCTGAAGTTGCACCTTTTGCAAAAACAGGCGGACTTGCCGACGTTGCTGCTGCACTTCCCTTCGAATGGGAAAAGTTCGGTCAGGAAGTAATTATCGTGATGCCTAAGTATGCTCATATTGATACATATCATTACGGTTTTCACCCTACATTCAAAATTGTTTATGTCCCGATGGGTTATTGGATGGAATACGGACATATATGGCAGGGAACATTGCCGCATTCAAATGTGCCAGTTTATCTTATTGAGAATAATGATTATTTTAACAGGAGGGGTATATATGGTGACCCTGATGAATACCCTGATAATGACAGAAGGTTTATATTTTTCAGCAGGGCGGTTTTGGAAACTGCTAAAGCTTTAAATTTCGAACCTGATATAATCCATTCCCATGATTTCCATACTGCTTTTGCCGTGGCTTTTCTGAAGTCACAGTACAAAAATGACAGAAGATTTTCAAGGACAGCTGGTGTTTACACAATACATAATCTTGCCTACCAGGGATGGTTTGAGCCGGGAAGGGCAATGAATTTTTCAACTTTCGGGATGAAGGAATTTTATAAAGGTTCATGGTTCGAGCATAAAGGAATGGTTAATGCCATGAAGGCAGGAATTATGTTTTCCGATAAGATAACCACAGTGAGCCCGACATATGCAAAGGAGATAAGATATCCATATTACAGTGAAGGCATGGAAGATGTTTTGAATTTAAGGGGTGCAGATTTAATCGGAATATTAAACGGAGCTCATTACGGAGAATGGGACCCTGAGAATGACGGATTAATTTATTGCAAATACAACAAGGATTTTCTGCAGGGAAAATTGAGAAATAAGACAGAGTTTTTGAGGGAAATGGGTATTACTGAAGAAGATGAACCTGGATTGCCTGTGGTTGGGATGGTAACAAGGTTAACAGAACAAAAGGGTATTGATTTACTGATTAACAAGCTTGAGTGGTTCCTAAGTAATAATATATTCAGGTTCTGCCTTCTGGGTTCAGGAGAAGGAAGATATGAAGACTATTTCAGATATATTGGCTGGAAATACCCGAAAAGAGCATACATAAATATTGGATACAGCAATAAGCTGGCACACAGGATAATAGCTGTATCTGATTTTATAATAATGCCTTCGAGATATGAACCCTGCGGGCTGACTCAGATATACGGATTGAAATATGGGACAGTACCTATTGTAAGAGAAACGGGAGGGCTGGCAGATACGGTGAAGGAGTATAAGGGAGAAACGGGAGAAGGAAACGGGATAAGTTTCTTCAATTATAATGCTGATGAAATGGCAGAGGCGATAACGAGGGGAATAGGGATATATAAATCAGAAAAGGACTGGACAGCAATAAGGAGGAACGGGATGGGGGAGGATTATGGGTCAGGAAGCTCAGCACTTGAGTATATAAAGGTGTTCAGGTGGGCAATGAGTA
>DAHXMP010000053.1 GCA_027371665.1 Bacteroidota bacterium
AATATTGTAAACGAACAAAAACAAAGCCTGAAACCTAAGGCGGAAGAAATTCTTAAAACCGTGGAATATTCTTACAAATCAGGCAATACTACCATTTTAGATTACCTTGAAGCACAGCGTACTTATACTGAAACGCTTCTCGGTTACATTGATACTCTGTTTCGATATCAAATAAGTAAATCAACTTTTGAATCACTAATTTCAAAGGACTAATATTATGAAATATTTAAAATTATTAATTCTCGTTAGTCAGATTATTTTTGTCCTTACAATCGAATCCTGTACGAAGAGCGATTCCGAGGACTCAATTCCTGACGGAAAAAACATAACTATGGCTCCGAAAGTACTGAATGACGGGACAAAGATATTAATAGACTCGAAAACAACAAACCAGATTGAATCGGTTTCGATAAAAAAGGAGGACATAGCGAGTCAATTAACTGCTCCGTGTAAAATTGTCATGTCGGCACCAGTCTCGGGTAAAAACTTTACATCTTCATATCTGTACGAATCAAATGATTTGTCGGAAATGATATCCGAACATTCTAAAACGAAAGCAGACCTGAATAAAGCCGCTTTAACAGTTGAAAGATTAAAGGAGCTTGTCGAACATAAAGCAGCCGCGGCAAAGGAATTGCTCGATGCTCAAACCGAGCTTTCTGATTTGAAAACTACACTTGCTTCTATCGAAAATAAACTTAATGTTATCGGTTTAAATGCCGAGTGCCTATCGTCACTCCCACAGGGCAAAGTTCTTATCATTGCTGATGTTCCGGAATCACAAATCGGGAAAATCAAAGTCGGAAACTATGCTAAAATTGTTTTTAATGCATACCCTACAGAGAAATTTACAAGTAAAGTAATTCATATCGGTAAGATTGTTGATCCCCTTACAAGAACTGTCAAAGTTCAAATTACACTGGATAACCGCGATGAAAGGCTTTTGCCGGGACTCTACGGCCAGGTACTTCTGGATATTAACCAGGAAACCGAGATGGCTGCTCCCGTAACGAGTATATTTACCGCTCAGGGCAAGCACTTCCTTTTTATTGAGACAAATCCCGGAACTTATGAAAGGAGAGAAGTTTTAGTTGGTGTTCAGGGCAATGACTGGGATGAAATTTTGAAAGGCGTTGATACAAACGATAGGGTTGTATCAAAGGGTGCTATGCTTTTAAAAGCTTTAAGCTTCGGTTATTAATTCGGAGACAGGATGCTTAAAAAATTCGTTCAGTTTGCACTTCAGAAAAGATTTCTGATAATTGGCTTGAGTGTTCTTCTGGTTGCAGGAGGAATCTGGGCTTACAATGAGTTGGAAATTGAAGCTTATCCTGATGTTTCCGACACTGAAGTCATTGTAGTTACACAATATCCCGGCCGTGCCGCGGAAGAAGTGGAACAACAGGTAACTTTGCCCATCGAGAGGGTCTTAAACAGTGTCCCTCATGTAATCATGAGGCGTTCAAAAACTATTTTTGGTTTATCGGTTATTACTCTCACATTCGATGATAAAGTTGATGTTTATTTTGCCCGCCAGGTTGTTTTTCAAAGATTAAAAGATGCTGATGTTCCGGATGGGGTTGAACCCGAAATAGGGCCAACGCCTACCCCTGTCGGTGAAATTTATCGTTACGTTCTGACAGCCCCGCCTCAAATTTCTTCGATGCAATTGAGGACACTCCAGGACTGGGAAATAACCCCAAAGCTGCTCCAGGTTCCAGGTGTGGAGGATGTCGTTACTTTCGGCGGATTAGTCAAGCAGTATCACATCATTGTCAATCCTCAGAAATTACAGGACGCAGGATTGACGCTCAATCAATTTATGGATATAATAAAAAATAACAATATCAATACCGGCGGTAACGTTCTTTTGCGGGGCGACCAATCAATTGCTATTCGAGGGTTAGGAACGGTCCAATCAAAAAGCGATATAGAAAATATTGTCTTACTGTCAAGGCAAGGAGTTCCACTGCTTGTGAAAGACGTAGCGGATGTGGATATTGGTGCAATGCCTCCTCTCGGAATCCTTTCATATACTATTCCCAACGAGCGTATAAGCAATTTAAGAGCAGTTCAGGGTTTGGTTCTTATGAGAAAAAAGGAAAATCCCTCGCAGGTTTTGAAAAAAATAGAAAGCAAGGTTGCTGAAATCAATAGTCAATTGACCAACGGAATTCAGATTAAGCCGATTCTCGACAGGAGTGATTTAGTTCATGATACCATTCATACGGTTTCGAGAACATTGCTCGAAGGAATCTTTATCGTTGTATTAGTTCTGTTCTTTTTCCTCGGAAATATAAGGGCTGCACTGATTACTGCAATTACGATTCCTTTATCACTTCTCTTTGCTTTTATATTGATGTATTTCACCGGCATATCTGCCAACCTTTTATCTCTCGGTGCTATTGACTTCGGAATCATCGTTGACGGTTCCGTAATTATGGTTGAAAACATAATGTACAGGCTGAAACATCAGACAAGCGGAGAAATGTTGGGCAATAATAGATTCGGTATAATACAGGATGCTGCCCACGAGGTCGAAAGGCAGATTTTCTTTTCGGTTACAATTATTATTCTTGCTTATTTGCCGCTTTTCACCCTGCAAAGAGTCGAAGGCAGGCTTTTTTCTCCTATGGCATATACACTTGCTTTTGCAATACTCGGTTCATTAATTCTTGCTTTAACCCTTATACCCGTTATCTTTTCTTTTGTCGCGAAGAAGGAAATTAAAGAATGGGAAAATCCTGTCGCAAAATTTATAAACAAGACTTATGGCAAAATTCTGCCTTTTATTTTAAATCATAAGTTAGCAGTAATTTTCTCGTCGGCAGGACTTCTAATAATAATATTTTATGTAGCCAGCAGGCTCGGAACTGAATTTTTACCGAACCTCGACGAAGGCTCGATTAATATCAGGACACAACTCGCAACAGGGATTAATATTCAGGCTGCATCCGACATTGCAAATTCAATGAGCGACGATTTAACGGAATTCCCCGAAATCAAAGCAATAGTTAATCAGACCGGCAGGAACGAAGACGGCACAGACCCTTATGGCCCCAATAGAATTGAAACTCTCATAACACTTAAACCATATAATACATGGAAAAGCGGATTAACAAAAGATGAGCTCACTGAAAAAATCCGTAATAAACTGGAAACCAGGTACCCGGGAGCTATATTTACTTTTTCACAGCCAATTATGGACAATGTCAGCGAAGCCGTTACAGGTTCTGTTGCCGATTTGGCAATCATCGTTTCTGGAACTAACCAGGATACACTCAGAAGTATTTGCGATTCTATTGTAACTCTTGTAAAGCCTATAAGAGGGGCATCGGAAACTGCCGTCGAGCAGGAAGGCCCCCAATCCCAGCTTATCATTAAAATTGACAGGCTCAAAGCTGCCCGTTACGGCATCCAGGTCGGCGACATCCAGACAATCGTCAACGCCGCACTCGGAGGCAAAACCGTCAGCCAGGCTTATGAAGGCGACAAAAGATTCGACATAGTCGTCCGCTATCCCATCGAGTTAAGGTCAACTGTCGGCGATATTGGGGCAATTATAATAACAACACCTAACGGAGAAAGGATTCCACTGAATAATTTAGCCGATATTTATTTTGCCGATGGTGCTACATTGATTGCAAGACAAAACGGTGAGAGAATAGTGTCAGTCCGTACAGATATCGTAGGAAGAGACCAGGGGGGATTCGTAAAAGAAGCACAAAAAATCATTGCGAGAAAAATCACCCTCCCGAGAGGGTATAATATTAAATGGGGAGGGCAATTCGAAAACCTCTCCAGGGCTTCTAAGCGTTTATCTATCGTAATGCCGATTACCATTATTATTATTTTTTCTATTCTTTTCCTGCTTTTCAAAAAAGTAAAATATTCGCTGATTGTTCTCAGCAATGTATTATTCGCATTTGTCGGCGGAATACTCGCCTTGTATTTCAGAAACATGAACTTCAATGTTTCTGCAGGTGTTGGCTTTGTCTCGTTATTCGGTGTATCGGTGATGAGCGGTGTTTTGTTAATATCGAAAATCAATCAATTGAGATTTGAAAAAGGATTTGAGCTTCGTGAAGCAATAATCGAAGGTGCAAAAACCCAGCTTAGGCCCATAATGATGATGATGACTGTGGCGTTAATCGGGTTAATCCCTGCCGCTATGAATACAGGCGTTGGCTCCGATGTCCAGAGGCCTCTTGCAACGGTCATAGTCGGAGGCTTGGCAACGGCATTAATCCTGACACTTATTGTCCTTCCCGGCTTTTATGCTTTGGTCGAGGGACACAAGAGCAAAGGCATGGCTAAAAAAGAGGGAGATTGATTATCCTTAAATGGAACGATGAGGGAGCAGTTAATTCTGCTTCCTCATTTTTTTTATCTCAATAACGCATCCCTCTTCGAGGCGATGGATATATTATTAATATATATTATGCAGGTAAGCGATTTTGATAATTTGGTGAATTTTCACAACTATCATCCATAACAGAATCAGGATTGAACATATTGTTAGCAGGGTCATTGGGATTGATAAGTTTCCAACAAGAATCAATTTGCGGATATAAATTATTGTTAACGAAAAGTATCAAAAAAATGACAAAAGGAAAATAAAATACCATCTTCATAAATTACCTTTTAAATAGTTTTTTTAATTTTTGTAAGTTCTTTTTTTTATTAAATACTTAATTCAAAATAATAAACTTCTTTATAATATTTCCAGAAAATATATGGCAATTTTAAAATGATTTCATTTAATAGTGGTAATTATTATACACCAGGTGATACATTTATAAATTTTAGACTTT
>DAHXMP010000059.1 GCA_027371665.1 Bacteroidota bacterium
CAACCAGTTCATTGAAGCGGTAATTGAAAAGATTCAAGACAAAATCCTTCCAGCTTTTGTATTTTTCCATCCACCGCTTGACCTGCTCAGCAGATATAACGAGGGCGAGCGTTTTCTCCTCGACCTCGGCAACCGCTTTGCTGGGGCTGTCTGTCAGGCATGAAGAAATTGACAGTGCACAGCTTTCACCCTTCTCGATGTAATACATCAGGATTTCCTTTCCCGATTCGTCATTCCTGATTACCCTGATTGAACCGCTGATAACAAAAGGAACGATGCTGATATATTCCCCTTCCTTTAATAGCAGGTGTTTCTCGGGAAGCTCTGCTATACTGCATCGAGCCAATTCTTCGATTAATTCTTTCTCGTGGAAAATCCCTTTTAACAAGGTCAAAACTTCATCATTTTTTGTGTCCATAAATCAGCATATATTGTTTTCAAACACTTTTTTGTTAATTTTTATTTTTATAAAAGCTCATTAATGTTGATGATAAATTTACTCTATAATTATTGTGAAAAACAAAGAAAAAAATTTCGGAATAAAAGAAATGTTTGCCGTAGTCTCCGAAAATTATGACATATTGAACGATTTGCTTTCATTCGGCATTCACAGGAAATGGAAAAGGAAAACCGTAGAATTATCCGAAGTCAGCGAAGGACAGAAAATCCTCGATTGTGCCTGTGGAACCGGTGACTTGGCAATCGAATTTAAAAAAGCATCGGGAAAAAACGGTATCGTCATTGCTTCCGATTTTTGCGAAGATATGCTCTCTCTCGCAGCGAAAAAAGCAAAAAAAAACGACATATCCTTAAATGTTGTCCGGGCAGATGCCCTGAATTTACCTGTTGAAAGCGAAAACTTCGATAGTGCAAGCATAGGATTCGGAATCCGCAACGTCGAAGATAGAATATTGTGCCTCCGTGAAATGGCAAGGGTGGTGAAGAAAAGAGGCAGGGTTGTAATTCTCGAATTTGGCAATCCGGGCGGCATTATGAAAATTTTATACCGAATTTATTCATTATTTATTCCCCTGCTGGCGAGATTAATTTCCGGAGAACGCCAGGCTTATAAATACATGACGGCGAGCATACGCAGATTTCCTACCGGAAAAGATTTCGTCGAATTAATGGAGCTAGCAAATGTTTTTTCCTCCTGCCGAAGTCATAAACTAACTTTCGGCATTGCTTATGTGTACGTAGGTATTGTGAAATGAAATGAGCAAAGGAAAAATAAATAGACTCTATAAAGAAGTCCCCGAGATTCGATTCACGGTCTTTCTCCTTACCGATTAAGTTGTTCATGATTTGAATAGAATTGAACTCCATACCTGTCAATCTGAGATTTTAATTCTTCCTTTTTAATCGCATGATAATTCACTACATCAAAAAAGAAAGGGATATTTGTTTCTTCAAGTAATGAATGTATCTTAATCGCAATTTCAACTGTCACTGTTTTTCCTTTTAAAGCTATATCCACATCTGATGCTTCTTTATGAATACCGGAAGCCCTCGAACCAAATAATGTTGCAGATTCGATTTCATCGAATCCCGAAATTATTTTTATAATCTCGTCTAATTGACTGTTTGACAAACCAAAATTCATTTTTTTATTTTTGCCTTGAAATCATTATACATTTTCATTGCAGCGGGATAGAATTGATTGACTATGAAATTTGTCGTAGTATCTAAAATTTCACCTTCGTAAGCATGCGAAGATTCATTTCGTTTTTCGATTGCATCCATCCAGACTTCAACATTTCCTATATATTGTGCCTGAAATGCCTGCCGTATCGTTTCCTTAGGACTGGCAACTACAAAACCAGCTTCATTCAAATAATCCTTTAGAGTCTTCCATCCCAACTCATAAGAAAATTCAAACGCTTTTATCAGAGCCATCTTTTCGAGGTCGTGAAACATGGCAATTGTAGCATCCCGCTTGGCTTGTTTTGCCATATTGCGGTAAAATTCTGCGGCTTCCAATTCCCTGTCAATT
>DAHXMP010000110.1 GCA_027371665.1 Bacteroidota bacterium
ATTATTGAAAAAGAGAAAGAAATATCACTCATTTTGATGGACATCCAAATGCCCGGAATTGATGGTTTTGAAACTGTAAGATTGATTAAAGAAAATGAAACAACCAAAGAGATACCTGTAATATTCATAACCGGAATTTACAACTCTCTTGAGTTTGTCAATAAAGGGTACGAGCTTGGTGCGTATGATTATATTCAAAAGCCCTTCGAATCTCAATTTTTGCTTAATAAAGTTAATGTATTCCTGACTCTTTATAATCAGAGCAAAACTCTGAAGTTACAGAAACAGATGCTTGAGCAAGCTGAGCGGGAACTTATTAAAGAAAAAGAAGAACTTGATATACTTCTAAAAAGTATCAGCGATGGTGTGATTTCTTTTTCAATGAGTGGCAAGATAATTTATATGAATGAATCTGCCGGGAAAATTTTGGATTTAAACCATCAATCAACAAATGAAGTTCTTATAAGGGAGATTATCAAAGTAATTGATGAAAACAATAATGAAGTACCTATTAATCCTATTGAGTGGTTAAAAAACAACAATAAATCGGAAAAAAAACAATTGAGTATTGTAACTCAATTAGGGAAGCGAAAAATAATTAATGCAGAAGCGTCTGATATTAGAGATATAAATGATAATTTAACAGGTGTTGTCATTGTTTTCAGCGACATGACTGAGATGATTAGGATGCAGAATCAACGCTCTTTATCTCAAAAAATGGAATCTGTCGGCAGGCTTGCTTCAGGAATTTCTCATGAAATCAACACCCCCATGCAGTTTATCGGAGATAATACATTTTTTATTAACGATGCTTTTAAAAATCTGATTCAATATTGTGAAAACATAGAAAATTTAATTAATAAGAAATTCGATAATGAAGAAGATATTTCTGAAAAGTTAACCGAAATAAAAAATGAGTATGATATTGATTATCTTAAGGAAGAAGTGCCGGTAGCTATCGAAAGAACACAAAGCGGAATTGAAAGAGTGAGTAAGATTGTGCTGGCAATGAAGAATTTTGCCCATCCTTCAGGCAAGCAAAAAACTCTCTCAAATATTAACCAGGGAATTGATGTAACGGTTACCATATCTAAAAATGAATGGAAATATGTTGCTGACCTTCAAACTGATTTAGATGGAAATCTTCCTATGGTTTTATGTACGCTTGACGAAATAAACCAGGTCATATTGAATATGATTATTAATTCTTCACATGCAATTGGAGATGTGATAAGCAAAGATGAACCTGATAAAGGTAAGATAAATATTTCGACGAAATACGATGAAAACTTTGTTTATATTATATTAAGTGATACTGGTAAAGGAATTCCCAAAGAAAATCTGTCAAGAATCTTCGACCCCTTCTTTACAACGAAAGAAGTCGGAAAGGGAACAGGACAGGGATTAGCAATTGCTCACGATATTATTGTCAATAAACATTCGGGAGAAATTCATGTTGATTCTGAATACGGAAAAGGGACAATCTTTACAATTAAACTGCCAATAAAGGTTAATAATACAATTAATAAAATTGAATAATATGAATATTAGTATTCTTTTTGTAGATGATGATAATGATGTAATTGACGGATATAAAAGGATGTTATTCTCAATGAAGAAGGAATGGTCTATGCATTTCGCTCTTTCGGGAGAAGAAGCATTGAGAATCATGTCAACGGCAAAAATTGACGTAATTATATCCGACATGAAGATGCCGGTGATGGATGGCACAGAGCTTTTAAGACAAGTAAAAGATTTATACCCACATATATTGAGAATAATTTTATCGGGGCACCAGGACCAGGTAAAGATAGTTCGTTCAACTATTTTAGCTCACCAATTTTTATTGAAACCATGCAATGCCAACCAAATAAAAAATGTTATTAAAAATGCTTACTCATTAAGAGATAATCTGGAAAACCAGAAGTTACTATCAATTATCAACGGAATAGGTCAGTTGCCATCACTTCCGGAATTGTATGTTGAAATTGAAGAATTAATGGACACCCCGGATTATTCGCTTGAAAGAATGATGCAAATAATATCAAAAGACCCTGCGATAACGGCAAAAATACTACAAACTGTAAATTCGGCTTTTTTCGGTTTGCCTCGCCGAATTACAGACCTGCTGGAAGCTTTGAGTTTCCTGGGAGCGAACACAATAAAATCAATAATCTTATATTTACATTCGTTTAGCATGAAAAATGTACCTTCTATAGCAAGAGATTATTGTTCTGAAATTGCTAAAAAAAGCCTCCTGACTGCACAGATTGCAAGGGAAATTGGCAATATCGAAACATCAGATAAGCAAATACTAGATGATATATATGTATCAGGAATTTTGCATGACATCGGCAAGCTTATTCTCCTGCAAATTCCGGAATATTTCGATAAGATGAATTATATGATAAATATAAAAAAAATGAAGGATATTGATACAGAAATGCAGATTCTTGATATATCACATGAATGGGCAGGAGCCTATCTCATGGGAATTTGGGCTTTACCCAAGACTGTAGTTGAAGCAATAGCATTTCATCATAATCCTTCGAAAATAAATCATACAGATTTTTCGATATTAACCGCATTACACATTGCTAACGGGTTCGCAGAATATCAAGCTGAACCTTTTGATAGAAAAAAGATTGATATTGATTTAAATTATTTGGCAAATTTTAAACTAAAAGGTAACTTTGAAAAATGGGAAAATATTGCACATAAATATAATCTGATAAAAAATGAACAGGAAAATCCTTCTTATTGATGATGACCGTGATGTCTTAGATGCTTATGCCAGAAATCTAAAAAATTCATTCGATGTGGTAACGGCTCTTGGAAGTGCCGAAGCTATTAAACTAATTAAGGCACACGGCGATTTTGCAGTTGTAATCACTGATTATAAAATGCCCGATATGGATGGATTAGCTTTGCTAACAATTGTTAAGAAGTTTGCACCAAACTCTATAAGAGTTATGATTACTGGCCATCCGGAAATGGACGTTGCAATTGATGCAGTAAATCAGGGTAATGTTTTCAGATTTCTTACAAAGCCATATCCTGTCTCGAGAATGATTAGAGTCCTTAATGAGTGTGTTGATGAATTTAATTCTGAAATGAATAATTAAATTTGAATCTTGAAAGGTATAAAAACTCGGAAAATTATATGAACAAACAGATTTTACTTGTTGATGATGATACAGATATATTAACTGCATTCGAAAGGAATTTGAAAAGAAAATTCGAAATTGTTACTGCATCGAGTGGATATGAAGGAATCGAGAAAATAAAAGAGTACTCAGCTTTTGCAGTTATAGTATCTGATTATAATATGCCCAAGATGAACGGCATTGAATTTCTTTCTGTTGTCCGTCAAATATCTCCCGATTCTGTTAGAGTTATGCTTACAGGATTTGCAGACCTCGAGACTACGATAGATTCTGTTAACAAGGGTAATGTTTTTAGATTCATAACCAAACCTGTAAATGCTGATTCATTGATAAGTGTTCTTAATGATTGTCTATCTCAGTATCAATTGATTACTGCTGAACACGAACTTCTCGAAAAAACTCTTAAAGGAAGTATTAAAATTCTTATTGATATTTTGTCGTTTACAAGTCCTGTTGTATTCAGCCAGTCAAGCAGACACAGGAAACTTGCAAAAAAAATTGCAGAAAATCTCCAGCTAAAAAAAATATGGGAAGTAGAGATAGCTGCATTATTTTCGGAAATTGGCATTATAACAATACCCAGTGAAATCGTAGATAAAAAAATTCGCGGTGAACAGCTAAACGCTGACGAAGATAAAATCTACCAGACATCAGCACTAAACGGCAAAAACTTGTTGAAACATATACCCAGGCTCGAGGATGTTGCAAATGCTATTGGGCTGAAAGATAAAAATTACAAAGAATATATTAATTCTCATGATGTTATTGATGAGAGCGATTATCCGGTTACTTCGAGAATTTTAAAAGTCGTAATTGATTTTGACTCTTATCTTGAGAAAGGTCAAAATGAGTTAGATGCTTTAAAAAACCTTAAGCTGACACCTGAAAAATATGAACCGGGAATACTGGATGCTCTTGAAAGAATTGTTACCGGGATTAAGACGGAACGTTTGATAAGATTTATTCCCTTCAAAAATCTGAGAATATCTATGATACTGGCAGATGATATAAAGGATGACAAAGGCAACATACTTCTTAAAGGAGGTTACGAAATAACCGATGTACTGCTTTTGCGTTTAATCAATGCTTCAAAAGTGAGAACAATTTTAGAACCGATTAAAATTTATGATTGATAAATTAGGATAAGACATTACATTTTTAGAAAAGCCTTTTTCATAGGATTCAATCTATAAAATAGTTGCGATTATTACTCAATTATTGTTTTAAAAACTACATTTTTTATTATCAATAATGATAAAAATTCCTCGAGGTGTACTTTATTTATTGCAGTTATCAATTAGAAATTTTAAATTGACAATTAAAACTTATTTATTCTTCTTTGAAGCTTATTACCTATTTTGAATAATGAACAACAATGATTAAGAGGGAATAAAAAAAAACTGTTAAGTATTCTGTTAAGTGTTGATTTTATTTTATTAAGTATTTGATATTAAATAAATAAAAATCATTTTCACTATTAAAAAATTGTCGGGGCGAGAGGATTCGAACCTCCGGCTTCCTGGTCCCAAACCAGGCGCGCTAACCGGACTGCGCCACGCCCCGTCATTTCAGGAAATACAAAATTGCGGAATTTTTGACTCTTTTTCAAATATTTTCGCTCTGCTGGCCAAGTAATGCTATTCTTTTATCTCGGTGCTGTTTTGCCAGTTCACGCAAATCCACTACCTTGTCTGCTTCGTCAACTATTTCTACTCCTAAAATCGTTTCCAGAACATCCTCCATAGTCAGCAAGCCTTCTACCCCACCGTATTCATCAACAACCATGAACAAATGCTGTTTCCTTTTGAGAAATTCGTCAAGTGCTTTGTCGAGCTCTGCGTTTTCAGGTATATAGTGTACTTTTCTTGACAGGTTTCTTAACTTTTGCGATGACTTACCCTGCAATGCCGTATAAACAACATCCTTCGACATAACATATCCGACAACCCCATCATCCATGGATTCTCCTTCCCAAATGGGAAAGCGTGAGTACATCTGTATTTCGGGAAGATTTACTATTTCCCCGACTTCCCTGTCTGCCTCACAGCTGAAAACAACCGTTCTGGGAGTCATCACATCCATTACAAGCACTTCGCTGAAATTCATAATATTTTTCAGAATCCTGTATTCATCCGCTTCTATCGAGCCTTCCTCCCTTGCCGTTTCAAACATCGCATTAAGTTCTTCCCTCGATGCTTCTTCATCTGAACTCCCCCCGATTTTCTTAACAATGTACTTTGTACTTTCTATCAACGGAGCCGGTATTATGGCAAGAAAGAATAACAAACCTGACATCGGTAAGGCAAGGCTATCAGCGAAACGTTTGCCAACGGCAAAAAACAGTGAACGGATGAACAAAACAATATTAAAAATTACCAGAATACCAATTATTGTAATTAGCAACCCCTGGTAATGATTAAAGGTTATTATACCGAAAAGCACATATGCAGCAGTGTATGAAAGATTTTCAATTATAGTAAAACCGGCATTTGAATTATCCGGATTGTTCCTTAGAATTTGAAGCCTGGATGATGCCTTGCTCTTTGATTCGGTAATTTGGTTAAGTTTTTCTTGTGATAGCCATGATAATATAGAATTAAGAAAGGCACAAAAAGCCCCGAAAAAGATTGTAACAGCTATATAAATTATAATCATTTGAAAGAAGAACTTAGCTTACTCCTATGTTCGACATAACATTTGAAATAAAAGATAATATAAATATATAAATAAATTTCTTATATAAAAAAATTTGTTCTTCTGCATAAGCAAAATAAAGTAATTATTTCTTTTTCCTTAGTAATTCTTCCTGTCTCTGAAGCATTAAGCTTGTATTAAAGTGTAATTCATATGTGTCCTTGTTTTTCGGGTCATATACTGTATGAATCTCAATAGGGTCCCCCTTGTAGGTTGAAAAAGATACGGATTTCTGTTCGAACCCGTAAATAAATATTAAAAAATAAATTTCCCTGTTTGATATAACCAAAAATGCTGAAGCCGGTGTTTTGCCGTCCCCTGATTCAACTATCGAATTCAGGAGCCTGTCCATTATATACTCATGAAAGGTTGCATTGTTCGTGTCTTGCAAAGCAGAAAAGGCATAATAGCAGGCATAATGAGCATACATATCAACATATTCTTTCAATAAAATTGTATCGGCTAATTTGATTGCCTCCTTATATTTTTTTTCGTTCAATAAATCAATCATACTTTTACTTATTGTATCTAATGTTTTTTCGTATGGATTGTACTTAGATGTTTTTGTAAAGCTCATTCTTAGGTCAAGGAAATTAATCTTCCTGTCCCCGTTAATAAAACGGTTCAATATTTTTTCGTATTTGCCGATTTTTAAAAAATCCGGTTTCTTTGTAAAGGTTGTATCTGATGCCGATAGACCGGTAACGGCAAATATGAGCAAAATAATTATTATTATTTTCTTCATTCAGTATTTCCGAAATTAATAGTAACAGATAAATTTATTAAAATCTAAATTAACGAATATTTCAAACAAAATGTACTTTTTCATTTATAATAAAATTCTATTTAATCGTTTCACGTTTAACAATTTGTCATCCGGGAAAACTAAAATGAATATAAATGCAAAGCCTAATAAATTAATTAACGAACTCAGCCCTTATCTCTTGCAGCATGCACATAATCCCGTTGATTGGTACCCATGGGGTGAAGACGCTTTTGCCAAAGCAAATGAGGAAGACAAACCGATATTTCTATCTATCGGCTATTCTACTTGTCACTGGTGCCATGTAATGGCACATGAATCCTTCGGTGATGAAAATATTGCTTCACTGATGAACGATGTATTTATCAATATAAAAGTTGACCGGGAAGAAAGACCCGATATAGATTCTGTTTATATGCAGGTATGTCAAATGCTCAACGGGAACGGCGGCTGGCCCCTTACAATAATAATGACTCCTGATAAAAAGCCTTTTTTTGCCGGCACCTATTTTCCTAAAGAAAGTAAATGGGGCAGAATAGGAATGAAAGAATTGATTCTAAGAATTTCCGAATTGTGGAAAGGGAGCAGGGAAGAAATCATCTCTTCTGCAAATGGTATTGTAGCAAATCTAAACTACGCCAATGATATTAAAAGCGATAATTCATTAAATAGAGTAGCATTTGATAAAGCATTTAATGAGTTAAGCTTTTCCTATGATTCATTATACGGTGGTTTTGGAGGTAAACCAAAATTTCCAATGCCTGTCAACATTATGTTTCTTCTGCGATTTTGGAAAAGATTTAACAGGACGGATGTCCCGGATATGATTAGAAAAACATTGGAGAAAATGAAAAGCGGCGGCATCTATGACCATCTGGGTTACGGCTTTCACAGGTACTCGACAGATGAAAAATGGCTTGTCCCTCACTTTGAAAAAATGCTTTATGACCAGGCTCTTCTTATGGCTGCTTATACGAAATCCTTCCATTCAATGAAAAACGATGAGTACAAGGATACTGTGAATGAGTTGTATGAATACATTAACAGGGATATGACTTCTACCGAAGGTGCATTCTATTCCGCAGAGGATGCAGACAGCGAAGGCACCGAAGGAAAATTTTATGTTTGGGACATTGACGAAATTAAATCTGTACTTGGTAACGATTCTGACCTCTTTATCACAGTTTTTAATGTTAGTGAAAATGGAAATTTTTACACAGAAACAAATGAAGGTGGAAAAGCATATAATATACTTCATGTTAACAGGCAATTAAATGAAATTGCAAAAGAAGAAGGCATGGCTTTAAATGAATTAAAATTAAAAATCAATGAGCTTAGACAAAAGCTTTTCCTGAAAAGAAAAAATCGCATCCATCCCTTTAAGGACGACAAAATTCTAACTGACTGGAATAGCCTCATGATTGCCTCTCTTGCTAATGCTGCAATTGTTTTTCATAACGATAAATATCTGGATAAAGCTGAAATGGCTGCCCGTTTTATTCTTAATCAAATGCTTATGCCCGATGGAAAATTGCTTCACATGTACCGAAATGGCAAAGCGGGAACAAAAGCAAATCTCGATGACTATGTTTTCTTTGTTAATGCTTTAATTGAACTATACCTGTCATCTTTTAATATTGAATACTTAGAAAAAGCTATTGAAATTAACAATACCTGTATTAATGATTTTTGGTCAGATGAGAATAATTGCTTTTCCTTCACATCAAAAGATAAAGAAACACTATTCGTAAAAAGGATAGAATTGTTTGACGGCGCAGTTCCTTCAGGTAATTCCATAGCTGTGATGAATCTCGTCAGGCTTGGCAGAATAACCGGAGATACCGGATTAATTAACAGAGCAGAAAGAATGATAAAAGCTTATTCTAACTCGGTTAATAAATCTCCTTCGGCTTTTTGCGGATTTTTATGCAGTTTCGATGAACTGATTAATGAGAGCATGGAAATTATTATTGTCGGAGATGAATTAGATTACAGGACAAAAGAACTTTTAGAAAAATCGAGGGAGTTTTATAAACCCGGTAAAATAATTATCCAAAAAAATTCCGATTTTGAAATAATAGACAAAATCTCGGTAATGGCAAAAGATAAAAAAATGATAAATAAATCGCCGACTGCTTACGTGTGCAGGAATAATACCTGCCTTGAACCTGTAAACACCTCGGTTGATTTATTAAAATTACTCAATGGAAAATGAAATTAAAATCTACCGGAAGTAAAAAATCTATTTTTCATTTCGGTTAATATTTTATAAATTTCGTTTAATAAAATCAGTGCAAATCGTAAATAAATTGAAATTGAAAAATAATCATAAACAAACCATAAGGAAATCACATGTCGGGACATAGTAAATGGGCGAATATCAAGCATAAAAAAGCCGCTAAGGATGCTAAGCGCGGTAAGATATTCACCAGGATAACCAAAGAAATTACAATTTCCGCCCGAGAAGGCGGCGGTGATATTGATGCTAATCCGAGGCTCAGGCTAGCCGTACAAAATGCTAAATCCGTTAACATGCCTTCCGACAACATTAAGAGAGCTATTCAGAAAGGCACCGGTGAAATTGAAGGCGTTAACTATGAAGAAATTACTTACGAGGGATTTGGCCCCCAGGGCGGTGCTGTTATCATGGAAGTTGTTACAGATAACCGTAACCGTACTCTTTCCGACCTGAGAACAACTATCAGCAAGCTCGGAGGCAATCTTGCCGAAGCCGGTGCTGTTGCATGGAATTTTGACCGGAAAGGCGTTGTAACAATAAGTACTGCTGGTAAAACGGAGGACGATATTCTCGAGCTCGTTCTCGATTCGGGTGCCGACGACATGGAGTATGATTCCGAATCAACAAGAATTATCTGCCCCTTCGATGCACTTAACATTTGCAGTAAATATTTTGAAGAGAAAAAATTCGAAATTACTGACCGGAAACTCGAATTTCTCCCGAAAACAATGGTTAATATCAGAAATGTAAATGATGCAAAGAAAATTCTCCGCTTCCTCGAAACTGTCGAAGAGCATGAGGATATACAGAATATTTACTCAAATTACGATATTAACGATGCGGTGCTCGAGCAGGCTGAAAAAGATTAACATGAATTTCAACTATTTTATAAATTAAATTGCGAATACTTGGAATAGACCCGGGTTCTGTAATCTGCGGTTACGGCATTATCGAGAAACAGGTTAATTCTTTGAGCGTCGTGGAATATGGAGTTATTAAAGCAAAAAAAGCCCACGTACTTATACCTGACAGGCTCAAAGAAATATTTTTGAGATTAACGAAAGTAATCGAAAGAACAAAACCTGATATTTCAGCTTTCGAAACGACTTTTTATTCACGTAACGTACAGTCTCTAACGAAACTTTCACATGCACGTGCTGCAGCGATGCTTGCCGTTTCTATGAAAAATATAAATATATCCGAGTATAGCCCCCGGGAAGTAAAAAAATCCGTTACAGGCAAAGGTGCCGCATCAAAAGAACAGGTTCAGTTCATGGTTAAAACTATTTTAAAAATCAATGAGACGCCCGAATTTTTTGACGTTACCGATGCACTTGCCGTGGCACTTTGCCACTCTCTTCGCACCGAACATTCTGAAAAATCATCAAACTCCTGGAAGGATTACATTAAGAAGCATCCTGAAAGAATTGCAAAAATATAAGTAATTAATTATTAATTTTTATTCTCTGTTTGGCCGCTCGCCTAATATGAAAGATTCGAGTTCCATTACATTTTTTTCACTTCCGGCATAGAATGGTGTTGTCTCATGAATTGATTCCGGGGTGATATCGAGAATCCTGCCTGTACCTGTGGAAGCCCTCCCTCCTGCCTGCTCGATAATCATTGCCAAAGGTGCTGCTTCATAAAGAATACGGATTTTTCCCTTTGGATGTTTAGTGCTCGAGGGATACATATATATTCCGCCGTTGTGCAGAGTCCTGTGAACATCCGCCACGGCAGAGGCAACATACCTCATCGTATATGAACGGTCATTTTCAACATTCGGCTTTTTCAGGTAATTTATATACTCCTGTACGTTATTGTCCCAATGATAATAATTAGATTCATTGCAACTGTAAAAATTTCCCTGTTTGGGAATTTTCAGCTTCTCAATTGTCAGTATAAACTCTCCAATCGTCGGGTCATATGTAAAAACATTCACTCCGTTACCTGTAGTGTAAACGAGAATTGTGCTTGAACCATAAAGGACATAACCTGCCGCTTCCTGCCTGTATCCCGGCTGTAGAACTTCTTCGAGAGTTACCACATCCTTCGATTCAGGGTCGAGCCTTTTATATAGCGAAAAAGTCGTTCCTATAGTAATTCCGACGTCTATGTTCGTTGAACCGTCAATCGGGTCGAATGCAAGAATATACTTTCCTCTTCTGTTTTCTTTAGGAATAATCATAATATCATCGTTTTCCTCGGAAATTAAAGCACAAAGGCTGCCGGAACGCAGCATTGAGCAGTAAATCACTTCATTGGCGTATTCATCGAGTTTTCGGACTTTGTCTCCATTGAAATTCACGAAATCCGTTATACCCATAATATCGTTAATTCCTGCCCTGCGAACTTCCATTGCAATTATCCTGATTGCGAGAATAAGGTCGTGCATTAGATTGGTAAATTCTCCTGTCGCCCTGGGATGTAAGTTTTCTTCTAATACGAAGTACCTGTCTATCGTAATAAGTTTCGATGTTTTAATGATTGCCATAAACTAATTTTTAGATTTAATATATTCATTAACAAATATAACTTAATTAAGAATATGTTTTTGAAAAAATTTTCTTTAATTGTTATTCATCATGACTGAATAAAATTTAAAATTTTCAGGAAATGTTGCTAACAGCTTTCTTCACAACACCAATTATCCTGAAATCAATATCATCCGTTATCTTCAAATCCTGAAAATCCTCGTTTTCCGAAAGCAGCCATAGAATACCGTCATGTTTCTTCATTCTTTTGACAAATAACTCCGAATTAACCGATGCAACAACAATACAGCCGTTTTTCGGCTCAGCTTTTGTATCAACAATAATTGTATCACCGTCGAAAATCCTCGCATTTTCCATAGACTGCCCGGTTACTTTGCAAAGAATTGTATTTTTATTCAATCCGAATCTTTTTAAAATATCCACTGCTTTTTCAGAATCCATATCGAGCGGGGGATTTCCCTTTGCTGCTCCAATTGTTTGCCTGATGAAAATTACAAGTTCCTCCTTTGATAAATAATCAATCCGCTTGATGTCAATAACTTTTAGCTCCTGCATATCTGCCTCCAAACTACTGATTATAATACATGCATCGTTCTGTGCATCTTTGATTATCCCGGGATTTCTTTTAACGGCTGTATCATTGATAATATCGAGCTTCCAGTAATTATGTTTATTGCCCCTGCCTTCACTTATGATAAATTTTTTTGCAAGCTCGTAAAGCCCGTTATCAGACAATTTATCAACATACCGTATGAACTCGCTCCGTTTCATTCTTTCTTATTTCTGATTTTCTTCCTTCCGGTACTTACATCGTTATTTTTCTTCTGCAGAGCCTGTATCATATCACCTGCTGCTGCTGTCAACTGGTTAAAGCGGATGACTAACTCGTTGAAATCCATTTTCTCAAAATCAATTCTGTGAATCTCAGCTACATTGCTCTTTGCTTTTCCTTTGTTCTTAATCCTCTTTGCAATCATATCGCCTTCTTCATTGGAAGCAAATATTTCCCCTTCTCCAGTTAATATATAGGTCGGATTAATACCCTTATGGTACAAAGCGACAAGTAAGCGGTTAGGCACGTTAGCCCTGCCGTTCTCATAATTAGCTATGTTATCTTTCGTCTCACCGACTGCAACTGCAAACTGCCGGGCTGAGATTCTCCCCCCTTCGAAGATTATATCACGGATTTCTCTGAGCCTATCCCCTATAATTTTCTGTATATTATCCATAATTTTAAAATCATTGAATTTTTTACTTGACAATTATGTATTTATTGCATATATTTGTAGTAAATATTACATTATAATATCGCATTATTTACTTTTGCAAATATAAATATAATTTATTCAAAAGTCAAGAAAATTATACATTATTAAAAAATGTTATTATTCATGTAAGGGTGCTTAAATGGGAAAAACAAAGAAAAACAATGGCTGTGTTCAAAACTCACGGTTTAATGAACTAAACAAAAAATTTATTTTGATAATAAAGCCGTGGATAATGCACGATAACTATAAGAAAAACACTAAACACAACAACATTGAACTCAGAAATGCCGTATCATCAATTTTCGTGCAGGTACTCGACCAAATCAAGGAAGAAAAATTATTGGACAACGACTCTGCAGATGATATTAAATTTCTTCTTGACGATTACCTTCAAAAAGATGATTATACTTGTAGATATTGCTGGGACTACCTTACGGATACAGGTAACGAACTTTATGATGAATTTTAAAATTTGCAGTAAGGAACGACAATGGCAGACATATTTGATATTATGAGCGACGAAGACCTGACACCCGATTTGAAAATGCTCAAAGAGATTTGCGGCGAAGATACAGTAAAAAAATTGCTTAGGAATTTAGGCGGCCTGAGCTTTTACATCCCGAAAATAACACGACTCGACAGCCTCGTTGCCAAATATATGAAGAACCATAAAGAGAAAGACTGCAAACTAATTGCAAAAGAACTTAAAGTATCGCTTCAGTACTTGAAGAAAGTTATTAATGAATCAGATAATTGAAATGTTAAGCTTGAAAGGGTTTTGAAAATAAAAAAAAGGAGGAGAAAAAAAATCTCCTCCTTTTAAGCTTTTATTTAAAGTTTTTACCAGGCATAACCGAGATTACATCCTAAGCCGAAAGCATTATAAGAGAAGTAATCATTATGCATAACATTAAATGCAATTCTAATTATAGGTTCCACAGCAAAACCATCGAATACCCATTTGTACGCCGCTTCACCTCCAATAGCAAATGAAGTTTGTCCCGTATATGAATAAAAGGAACCGCTGGTATCTTACTTTAATACAAGACAAGAAAAAACCTCTTGAAGGATTGAGTGTGGGGCCACTGGTAGCAGTAGGTTTCTGGAAATA
>DAHXMP010000088.1 GCA_027371665.1 Bacteroidota bacterium
ATTAATAAAAAAAATTTAAACTAAGAAATAAATTTATTAAACATCTTAAAATAACACATAATTTTTGGAGAAAAAAATGGATTATCTCTTAACCGAAGAACAAATCATGCTGAAAGACATGGTTAAAAAATTTGCACAGGAAAAAATTGCACCTGTTGCTTCAGACACCGAAAAAAATCACAGATATCCCGAAGAAATAATTCGTGAAGCCGGAGAATTAGGATTGATGGGTATAGCATATCCTACCGAGTACGGCGGTGCAGGAATGGATTACGTATCGTATTTCCTCGCCGTCGAAGAACTTTCCCGCTGGTGTGCCTCGACGGGTGTAATCGTTTCGGCTCATTCTTCGCTTGTCTGCGACCCGATATATCGCTTCGGAACAGAAGAACAGAAAAAGAAATACCTGCCTGACTTGCTATCAGGCAAAAAAATCGGCAGCTTTTCTCTTACGGAAACAGGTGCCGGCTCAGACTCCGGAGCTACAAAAACAACTGCAAAACTCGTTGGCGATAAATGGATTCTAAACGGCTCCAAGCTGTTTGCCACAAACGGCAAAGAAGCTGAAGTGTTCGTTCTTATCGCCTCGACTGAACCTTCACAGAAAACAAGAGGTGTCTCTGCCTTTATCGTTGAAAGAAACACCCCAGGTTACAAAATCGGAAAAATTGAAAAGAAATTGGGTATCAGGTCATCCTCCACTGCTGAAATTATTCTCGAAGATTGCCAAATTCCGAAAGAAAATTTGTTGGGTGAATTGAATAAAGGTTTCAAAGTTGCTATGGTAACTTTGGACGGCGGCAGGCTGGGAATTGCTTCACAGGCACTTGGAATAGCAAGGGCAAGCATAGAAGATTCCATTAAATATTCGCAGGAACGCCATCAATTCGACCAGCCGATAGCAAATTTCCAGGCAATCCAGTGGATGCTTGCAGATATGCAGATGGAATACGAAGCGGCTTGGCTCCTGAATTGGCGAGCTTCAATTATGAAAGACAGGGGGATGATATATACAACTGAATCTGCAATGGCAAAGCTCAAGGCTTCGGAAGTCGCTATGGACTGCGCCCGCAAAGCAATCCAGATTCACGGCGGCTACGGATATACCGAAGATTTCAATGTCGAAAGATATTACAGAGATGCAAAAATTACCGAAATATATGAAGGCACGAGCGAAATCCAGAGGTTAGTCATATCGAGGAGTTTACTCAAATAATTTTAGATTGAAATATATATTTCGGAGAAAAGATGGGAAAAATCAGGGTATTAACCGCTACTGCGTTATTCGACGGGCATGATGTTTCTGTAAATATTTTCAGGAGGCTTCTCCAGAGAAGGGGAGCAGAGGTAATTCATCTCGGCCACAACCGCTCTGTCAGCGAAGTAGTTACTGTGGCTATTCAGGAAGATGTCGACGCTTTATTAATAAGCTCGTACCAGGGCGGGCATAATGAATATTTTACATTTCTGGTTGACGAATTGAAACGCCTCGGAGCTTCGGATAAATTGGTATTTGGCGGCGGCGGCGCTGTCATTCTTCCTTCCGAAATCGAAATTCTCGAAAAATATGGTGTAGCTAAGCTTTATCATGCAGTCGAAGGGCAAAAAATAGGTATTGACGGAATCTCGGATGATATTATTAAAAGAATAAATAAATTCAAAGAAAAGAAGGAAAACAAAAACAGGATTAATATTTCCGAAAATTATCTGAATAAAATTAAGGTTGGTGACCACTTCGAAACAGCAAAACAAATTTCTTTTTTTGAAAATGACGGAATTAATACAAGAGAAATCGAAGCTCTGAAAAAACTCTATAAGAAATTCGATAAAAACAAATCCATTGTCATCGGTGTAACCGGTACAGGCGGAAGCGGCAAAAGCTCCCTCATTGACGAAATTATCGGGAGGTTTCTTTCATTTACCGAAAACGTCAGGATTGGCGTTCTCGCAATTGACCCCTCAAAATCTAAATCCGGCGGGGCTTTGCTTGGAGACAGAATCAGGTATAACCAGATTTATGACGATAGGGTTTACCTCAGGAGTTTCGCCACTCGTGAAAGCATAAACGAGCTTAGCTCTGCAATCCAGGATTCTATTTCCGTTCTGAAATCTGCTGGTTACGATATTATTTTCGTCGAAACCAGCGGTATCGGGCAGGGAGACAGCAGTGTAACAAAAATCAGCGACTATTCGATGTATGTTATGACCGCAGAATTCGGGGCTCCTTCTCAGCTTGAAAAAATTGACATGCTGGATATGGCAGATTATATAGTAATAAATAAATTTGAAAAAATCGGTTCTGAAGATGCTCTGAGAGAAGTCAAGATTCATTATATCAGGACTCATCAAATCAAAGTGCCGCACACAGTTCCGCTTGATAAAGCCGAACTGCCGGTTTATGCAACGAGCAGCAACCAGTTTAACAATCACGGCGTAAATAAGCTATTCAAGGATATTCTGAAATTACTCCGGGATAAAAAAGGTGGCGATTACAAGCCGGATAAGAAAATGATTGATTTACTTCCCGATTATCTTGAAAGGGATTTCGGACTTATTGAAAACAGGAGAGTGAACTATCTTGCCGAAATATCGGATGTGGTAAGACATTACAGGAAGAGTGCAGAGGAACAGGCTAAACTTGCTAACGATGCTTATTCAATTCGCGAGGCAATTAAGCAAATCGGAGATTCACCGTCTATGAAAGTCCTGAAAGAAAAATTTTCCGATAACTGGAAGAAACTCGCTCCCAAGACGATTGATTTTCTCTCGAACTGGGAAGAAACGAAGAAAAGCTACCAGGTTGACGAGATGAAATATAAAATTCAGAATAAAGAACTGAAAATTGATTTATACAATAAAAGCCTTTCCGGCTCTAAGATACCAAAGGTTGCACTTCCGAGTTACGAATCGTGGAACGAACTTGTAAAATTCTTTTATAAGGAAAATCTTCCCGGCTTTTTTCCCTACACGGCAGGCGTCTTTCCGTTCAGGAGAACGACTGAAGACCCGAAACGCCAATTTGCAGGCGAAGGGGGACCTGAAAGGACAAATAAGCGTTTCCATTTTCTTTGCCAGGCTGATAAAGCTAAAAGATTGTCTGTGGCTTTCGACGGCATTACTCTTTACGGCGAAGACCCGAGTGAAACACCCGACATTTACGGAAAAATTGGTGAAAGCGGAGTTTCTATCTGCACAATCGAAGACATGGATTTATTGCTGAAAGGCTTCGACCAGGCAGACCCCCTGACTTCGGTCTCGATGACAATCAATGCTCCCGCTCCGATTATGGTGGCTTTTTATTTCATGGTTGCATACAAGCGTGAATTAATGAAATTGGAGAAATCGGGGAAAAAGCTTAATGAAAAAGAAAAACAAAAACTTAAGGTAGAAACATTCAGAAGGCTTCGCGGTACTGTCCAGGCTGACATGCTGAAAGAAGACCAGGGGCAAAACACATGTATTTTCTCGATTGACTTCGCTATGAAGCTGATAGGAGATTTGCAGGAATTTTTATCGAAAAACGATATTAAAAATTATTATTCTCTGAGCATCAGCGGCTATCATATTGCGGAAGCGGGTGCCAACCCGGTAACACAGCTTGCCTTCACTCTTGCAAACGGATTTACATATATCGAGTATTTTTTGAACAGGGGAATACCCGTAAACGAGTTCGCTCCAAATCTTTCCTTTTTCTTCTCAA
>DAHXMP010000093.1 GCA_027371665.1 Bacteroidota bacterium
AATATATTCTCCTAAAAATCTTTCCCTGAAACGTTCAATCCCATAGGGAAAACTCAGAACTAAGGTGGATAAATAATCAGGCTGGACTTCATTAACAAGCTTAGCAGAATTAATTGCATGTTGTTGTGAATACTTTATTCCTCCCAAACCGTTTATGAGCATTACTGAACTTTTAATTCCTGCTCTCTTAGCTTTTAAAATACCCCCGGCAGTTGTTGTATAAGTTTCGCACTTGTTTATTAATTTCAGTAATTCATCATCCCCAGTCTCGATACCTATATATATCAGCATTAGTCCGGCTTCGTATAATTCCCTTAGCTCGCTGTCGGTTTTCTTAACAAGTTCAGAAGGTAATGCATAACTTGAAATCCTTCTCAACTTCGGAAATGTCATTTTCAATTCATACAGTATTTTCAAAAGTCTCTTTGTTGAAAGTACGATTGCATTTCCGTCACCGAGAAATACTTTTGATGTTTCCGGCACAACTTCAGCATATATTTTTATATCATTAAATATGTCTTCTTCTCTTCTTACAGAAAACTTTTTTGATGTATACATTTCACAGAAAGCACATTTATTCCACGAACATCCGTTAGTAACTTGTAATATAAATGAATATGCTTCACTCGGAGGCCTGAAAACCGGTTCGCTGTATTTCAACAGGTCATATTTCATCAATCAGCATTTGTCATAATCTATTCAAAAATTCAATTTACGAAACAAATACAAATTTCGATTAGTAAAATTACTTTTATATATTTAAATTTGTTGATTAATCAAATTTGAACGGAGCTTTTTAAATATGACTTATAACGTGAGAACAAAAGCCGAAGTTGACGCCCTAATGAAAAAAAGGCACGAGAAGATCATTAGTGAGTTGTTAGACAAGGATACATCTGCTTATTTTGACGACCCCCTCGAAAATGACATGGTATTGAATATGGGGCCGCAGCATCCGGCCACTCATGGTGTATTGAGATGCCTGCTAAGGCTCGACGGCGAGACGATTTTGAAATGCATTCCGGAGCTTGGCTATCTGCACAGGGGATATGAAAAAATTGCCGAAAACATGACATACCATGAGTTCATCCCTCACACAGACAGATTAGATTATTTGTCGCCGATGTCGAACAATGTAGCAATAGCTCTTGCAATCGAGAATTCGATGGGGATTGAAGCACCTGAACGCGCACAATGGATACGGACTTTGGTGGCGGAGCTTGCACGTCTTTCCTCGCACCTGATGGCAATGGGTTCCACCTGCCTCGATGTCGGAGCAGTAACAATGCTATTGTGGACATTCAGGGAACGTGAAAAGCTTTATGACATTTTCGAATTGATTTGCGGAGCCCGCTTCACCACAAGCTTTACAAGAATTGGCGGCGTTGCAAACGATATTGACGATGCAACAATTAAGAAAATCAAAGACTGGACTGAACAGTTTCCCTCCGACCTTAAATACTTCGAGGGGCTTGTTAATAAGAACCGCATTTTCGTTAACAGAATTGCAGGCATTGGAATCATGCCTCCTGAAAAGGCAATTCAGCTCGGTTTGACAGGGCCTACCCTCAGGGGTTCAGGTGTGCCGCGTGATTTGAGGCGTGACGAACCATATTTGGTCTATGACCAACTCGATTTCGATGTTATTACCTTTCCCGAAGGCGACGTGTGGGCGAGGTATAAAGTCCGCGTTGAAGAAATGAAAGAAAGTATTAAGATAGTAAAACAAATTCTCGATAAAATGCCAAAAGGGGAAGTAAGGCTGAATGCACCTTCTAAGGTTTTGCCCAAAAAAGCAGAAGTTTATACAAAGATGGAAGAATTAATCAATGACTTCATGCTTATTAACTTCGGTGCAATGCCTGAAAAGGGCGAGACATACACTGCAATCGAAGCACCAAAGGGGGAACTCGGCTTCTTCATCGTCTCCGACGGTACGGGCTACCCATGGAAACTGAAAATACGTTCGCCTTCTGCATCCAACATACAGGGGCTTCCATTAATGGCGGAAGGCTCCATGATAGCCGACATTGTTGCCATCATCGGCTCGATAGACCCGGTTATGGGCGAAGCGGATAAGTAGGAAATAATTTATTCACTATTATTATGTATCGGTTATGTCTTTTACTGCATATCTCACTCAGCAATTCGACCATACCTCTGAAAATGAATTTTTCAGGATATTGTCTTTAGGATTACAAGAGAGATTTGGCAAACAAGGTGGAGAGCATGTTCTTGTTGGTAATCTCAATTGTAATGGTCATCAAATTGATGCATTATTTATCTCATGGGGTAAATTCATCATTCTTGAATTCAAGAATTATGGTGGTAAATTAGAATTTTCTGAAAATAATGAATGGAAAATTTATAATGATAAAAAACTAACTTTTGTTGCTGGTGGAAATCAAATTAGGAACCCATTCCATCAGGTTCGTGCTTATAAACATTCAATTATGGATTTTCTGAGTCTTCAACAAAATGAAATACTCAATCAAAATAGAAATGATATTAATTGGGGTCACATTCAAGGTATTGTTGTATTTCAACAAAATATAAAGTTTGATAATAACAACCTCCCTCATAATATTCAACCTTGGTTTCGTATTGCCGATAACAATACAATTTACGATGTGATTAATGATATAACATCTACTAATCTTCAATTTGATGATAATGAAATAAAAAGAATTTTAGAAAAATTTAATATTAATTCAACAAATATCTACAATCCAAAAGGTGTACCGAAAGCTAAACCTTTAGTTCTACCAATTAATAATATTGCTGTTTTAGACAAAATCGTTGACAACTGTGTTAATGAACTTGAAACCGTTAATGATTTCCAAAAAATTCTGACCTATTATTACATTGCACTTGAATACGAAAGTTATAAACAACTTGAAGTTATTGATGAACACAGTTATCAAATTGATTGGGATAGTGCTCAGAACTTTGTTTTAAATATAAAAAAGAATGAAAAATTTTTCAATATTTATGAAAATAATTTCAATGAACAATTTCCAAAAGATTTATTTATAGGTATTGAAGTAAAATTTGGTCTAATAAAATTGCCATTGTTTTATTTAACACGTCAACCCAAAGAACTTCAAGATAGATATAATATCAAGATTGATTTTTGCCATTTCGAATTAAATCTACCTGAACTTAAGAAATTGGACTTGCTCGAAGATAGAATTGAGGAAATTAAGTCCAAAACAACAAATTTGCAGACAATAACTGAAAAGATTTTCCATATTGAACAGTTGCTTGAAATACAGATAGAATTGACTGATAAATTAATTGTTGGTTTGAGTGTAAATTCAAAATTTACTTTGCAAACTTTATCCGAAATAAAAAAAATTATAAG
>DAHXMP010000102.1 GCA_027371665.1 Bacteroidota bacterium
ACGGATTAGTCTCTGCAGATTTTAACGGAAGGATTTTATCTGCCGATTACCTTCCGGTAGGAGAGTATTTTCATGAAATCCCCAAACCGTATAAATTTGACAATTATTTAATTCTATCATCTCCGACTTCATCCCTCGTTCTTGATAAAAAAGAACATGAGTTCTGGTTTTTAAATGTATTTTTAATGAATACCGGAAAAATTGTAATACCATTAACACTCGGAATATTGACAATTATTTTTCTACAGATGTACAGACACCAGAAAAGACTTCTTAAAGCAGTTTTAGACCTTCCGTCGTCAGGGATAGTATTTATTATAAGTAAAAACGGCTCTTTGCTGAGGGCTAACGATTCGGGCAAGGATTTTTTGGGGATAACAGATAAAGTTCCTTTAAAACATATCTTTCAATATTATTGTATGCTCGAGCATACAAAACCGGTGAACGACCTTGTAAACAGGGCATTGGCACTAAAAGATACGATTGTACAAAAAATAAATATAATTCAAAATAACGAATCAAAGGAATGGTATTGTACAATCATGCCACTGAAGAATTTCACAGGTATGTACAAAGGATTTGTTTTGACAGCAATTGATATAACGGAGGAACTCGAAAAGAAAAGATTGAGCAATTGGGCACAATTAGCCCATGATATGCAGACTAACCTGACAACGATTCGTTTAAATGCCGAACAGCTTGAAGTTGAAAATGAGCCTGCTAATTTTGAGAGAAGGAAGAAGGTCATACACCAGGTTAGCTTATTAATTCAGAGAGTCAGAGATATAGTAACAGTAGGAAGAAGCGATACGATAGAACGGCAGGTCGTGAACGCTGCTGCAATTTGTTTGGAAGCGAGAATTGAATTTGACGAAAGCATGTTCCCCGATGTTGACTTTGATGTGAAAGTTCTGAACTTTAACGTCTCATGCGATAAAATGAAAATGATTAGAGCTATGAGAAATGCTATCGAGAACGGTATTCGTTCCCTTGGCGGACAGCCAGGGATAATCAGGATTTCCTGCTGGCTGGAAGGGAATTATGCATATTTCAGCGTTGCCGATTCCGGAGAAGGCATGGACGAAGAAACTAAAAAGAAAATCCTCACGCCATATTTTACTACATCGAAGGGATATGGAGGGACAGGTATCGGTACTATGATTATGCAGCATGTAGTACAGCTTCACGGCGGGGAGCTGACAATAAATTCCGAAAAAGGCAAGGGAACAGAAGTGATATTCTGCATACCTAATTATTCACATCTCAGGAATACAAAATAAAAGATATAATATTGTATGATGGAGAATTTGAATTTAAAAGGGATTCGCATAGGGGCAATTGATTATGGTAAGAAACGCGTGGGTTTTGCTGTATGCGATGAACTGCACATTACGGTTACACCGAAGGAGGTATTTGACAGGACCTCCGACAATTTTTTTGATGTGCTCCAAAGTTCTATTCATAAAGAAAAAGTCGGACTTCTAATTGTCGGAGTGCCATATAGACTAGATAATAAAGAGACTGAACTGATAAGAGAAATAATGGAATTTATTAAAGAATTAAAATCAAAAACTGGTATCGAAGTCTTAACGTTTGACGAATCTTTTTCAACACATAGAAGTGTTAATATTATGCTTGAGATAGGCAAAAAGAAAAAGAGGAGGGCAATGAAAGGAAACAAGGATATGATAGCAGCAGCAATTATTTTGAGAGACTTTTTAGAAGAATTTGAAAGAAAATGATGAAAATATTTAAGAATGTTTTAATTATATACCTGGTATTTTTTGTCAACATATTTATCGAAGCTCAAGACAGGGATAACCGTGATTTAAGAACAAAGCTGGAATACGGGAAAAAATTTTATGCAGATTTATATGTTTTACCGGAAGAATCGGATGATTCCGTTGTAATTGTCATTCCGTATAAAATATCAAACGAGACACTTACTTTTATCAAAAGCGAAAATGGAAATTCCGGTAAATTTTTATCAGTACCGGAAGTCGAAGCTGAATTTATGGATTCGATTGGAGTTATAAGGAGAAGGATTTTCCGTGAAGATTCGGTCTATGTTAATAACTTTGAAGAAACAAATTCTTCCAAAGATTTTATTAACGGATTTCTCAAAACTACATTAAAAAACGGCAAGTATTCAGCCGTTGTGGTTTTAAGTTGTGCCAACTCTCAGTTAAAAAGAAAAAAAGAATTTCATAATATTGAATGCATGAGTTATCGGAAAGGTGATTTTATGTACGAACCGGTTCTGTTGAGCGGTTTTAATCCGGATTTAGACACTTTACATCCTTACATACTCGATAAGGGGATACCGTTTTCGTCAAGTGGAGCAAGTATATTAATACCAATTTCATCTAATAAAGAATTTGAAAAATTTTCCTACAAAATAAGTTATGAGCCACCTAAAGATTATGATTTTGAGTGGAGTCCTGAATTCAGCTTCAAAGGAATCATTTCACCAATAATGAATAAAACAATTACGGTTAAATATGATTCATTAAATAAGGAATTAACTTTTTTACTCACCGGGATTTATACTGATGAAAATGCAAAAGAATTTCATCCGGGGCTTATTGATATTGATATTCCGGCTGAACGCCTCGAGCCGGGCAATTATGAAATAGCATTAATAAGAGCCCAGGCTAGCGACACTATAAAAAAAAGTTTTCGAGTTGTCTGGGAAGATATGCCATTAATTTTAAATGACCCAGAAACAGCCGTAGATGCAATGTACTACATACTTACCGATAAACAGTATGATGAAATGAGAAGCGGCAATTCTAAAGAAATTTCAAAAAAAATTCTTGATTATTGGAAAGAAAAAGACCCTACTAAGGAAACTCCATATAATGAAGCAATGGCAGAATATTTCAGGCGTGTGGAATACGCATATTCTAATTTCAAGTCTTTTAATATAAAGAACGGGTATAAAACAGACCGCGGTAAAATATATATTTTATATGGCCCACCAACATTAGTCAATAAGACATTAGGTGAAAAAATGAATACTGAAATATGGAAGTATAAAGAGCTTAAAAAAGAATTTGTTTTTGAGACAAATGCCAACGGAAATTATATTCTTGTTAAAATTAATGATATTAAACAATAATTATTCATTATCAGATTGTTTTGGTTCCCAATTCAAACCTTCGCAGGGTATGTAATCTTTTGTAGGATGTTCATCATAAATTTTGCATAATTGACTCGATGTATCTAAATAACGGCATGAACCGCAGAGGGTTTCTTCCTCGAATTTTTTCATTTTCTCCTGGAATTTCTGGTATTGTCTCCATCCCGGATATGCCGCACCTGCCCAAATTGCAAAAGCTGACAGCCACCAATACTCTCTTAAATCGAATTGCTCTATTATGAAAAGAGATAGGAGGATTATTATTGCAGTACGAAGCAATACCCCCCATACAACCGAACCGGTAGTTATTACCGGCTGCATTGTTTCGTATGTTTCTTCATCGGTTCCTTCGCGAAACATGAAAACATCAATGAGTTTATTAAAATTCATATAAGTCTTTCTTTAAAAAAATTGACTGACGTTATAAGTTTCCATGCATTGCTGATATAGTTAAAAGAATAGGGATTGAATTGTGAATTTTAGTGTGTAATTTTGCTTTTCTTAGAATTAATAATTTATCATTTATGTTAATTTAATGTCGAAATGTAAATATGAAAGTACCATTGTTAGACCTGAAATTGCAGTATCAAAGCCTGAAAAGTGAAATTGATAATGCATTGATTAAAGTAGCGAAATCACAAATGCTGATTCTTGGCGAAGAAGTTGAGAAACTTGAAAATTCGATTGCGGGATATGTAGGAACAAGATATGCAGTAGGAGTATCGAGTGGGACAGATGCTTTACTTATGGCTTTAATGGAAATCGAAATTAAACCCGGCGATGAAGTGATTTTACCAACTTATTCATTTTTTGCAACAGCAGGTGTTGTCGCAAGGCTGGGGGCTATCCCGGTTTTTGTTGACAGCGAAACCTATACATTTAATATCAACCCAGACAAAATTAAACCTTTAATAAATGCAAAAACCAAAGTAATAATTCCGGTCCATTTGTACGGACAGAGTGCTGCAATGGATGACATAATGAAAATAGCAGAAGAATTTGGAATTCCTGTTATCGAAGATTGTGCTCAGGCTATTGGTGCAACTTATTCATACGGAAGAAATGTCGGTTCGATAGGATTGATGGGTTGTTTTTCTTTTTATCCTACAAAAAATCTCGGTGCATTTGGCGAAGGGGGAATAATTACGACCAATGACGAAACTCTGGCAAATAAACTAAAGCAGATGAGGAATCATGGGATGTCTCCAAAGTATTATCATAAGTTTATCGGTGGTAATTTTCGGCTTGACGCTATCCAGGCGGCAGTATTGAATGTTAAATTACCTCACCTCGAAAAATGGCATGAGGCACGTAGGAAAAATGCTAATCTATACTCGAGATTGTTTATTGAAGCCGGCCTTTCGGAAAGAGAGGGTATAACAGAATTTAACACGAAAAACCCTGTGCTTCTGCCGAAAGCAGTTTATAGAGATTCAGGTCAGACAAATTACCATATTTATAATCAATACATAATAAGAGTTGATAACAGGGACAGTTTGAGAGGCTATTTAGGAGACCATGGAATCGGGACAGAGATTTATTATCCTGTACCGTTTCACAGGCAGGAGTGTTTTAGCTATCTGGATAATAAAGATGAGAATTTCCCTGTTGCAAATTTTGTAGCGGAACATTCGCTTGCTCTGCCAATATATCCCGAATTATCAGAAGAGCAGATTGTGTATGTTGTGGAGAAGATAAAAGAATTTATTTAAAGCATCTTCCTAAAAGAAATGCATTAATCTTATTGTCTTATGGATAGAGCCGGATTGATTCTGTTCCATCTATCACAGATTAGTCCGGAAAGTTCAACCTTTTTTGATTTCGGTAAAAAAGCTTTTTTCAATAAATGATTTTGCCAAATGTATTGTTTGCCTTGTTCAATATCCCTTATAAATCTAATTCCTACACCTGCTTTATCAGCGAGGACAAATTGAGTCAAGCCAAGAATTTTTCTTCTTTCTTTAAAAATTACTTGAATTCATATGCCATAATTATACCTTATTGGTTATAAAACAAATATTATCATGCAAATTATATCATTTCTGGTATAATATTAATTAAATTATGAATGTCAATTTCATGTAATCTATTGTGCCCATGCACACAAGTGCATATCCGCTGAATTTACGAGCAGTGGATGAGTAGGAAGAACCCTTATTGTAAATCCCTGCTTACCTGTGTCATTGCAGATATAATCACCCTCGTAATGATGAATGAAATCTTCAGATTTTACAAGCTTAAGGTCATTATAGCTTGAATTAATCAGTTCTCCTTCGTGGTCAACCGAGCCGTGATAGACCTGAACTACAACATCTTTAGGCGTCAGTTTTCCGAGATGAACTCTTGCAGAGACATGGATAGATTTGCCAACGAAATATTCAGGGTCCTCTTCGGTTGATACATCGATGATTTCAACATCAGCCCAGTGTGAACGAATCGAGTTTTTCCATTCGTTCAGGCCGGATGCATTAGATGCGTTATTTGAAGTTAATGTTTTGTAGCTTTTCAGTGCCGGAATATAGAAATTATTTGCATATTCTTTCAACATTCTTGTAGTAGAGAATTTCCAGCCAATTGTTTTGATACATGATTTCATATAGGAAACCCATTTGTCGGGTATTCTTCCGATATTAGAACGCTCGTAAAACATGGGAATAATAACCTGTTCGAGTAAGTCATAAAGGGAGGAAGATTCAATTATGTTTTGCTCGTCTGTATTTGAGTATTCTTCCCCATGTCCTATAGCAAAACCGTTCGTACCGTTATATGCTTCATCGAACCAGCCGTCGAGAATACTGAGGTTAAGTGTTCCGTTCAGTGAGGCTTTCATACCGCTTGTGCCGCTTGCTTCCATCGGCCTTACGGGAGTGTTAAGCCACAAATCACACCCTTTGACCATAAACCTTGAAATAATCATGTCATAATCTTCGAGGAAGACTACATGACGCTCAAGTCCATGTTCGCGGACTTTATAAATTATTGATTGAATGACTTCTTTTCCCTGTGTATCATGCGGATGAGCTTTACCTGCGATAATTATTTGGACCGGTTTGTCATATTTTTTGAGTATTTCAGCGAGGCGTTCCATGTCAGTAAAAAGCAGAGTAGCCCTTTTGTAAGTGGCGAAACGTCTTGCGAAACCTATTGTTAGGGCATCCGGGTCGAGGTATTCATTAATTTTACTTATCTGCTCCGGGGTGAGAAAACTTTTTTGTCTCTTTATTAAATATTCGCGTGCAAAAAGAACGAGCCTGACTCTTCTTCTTTGCTTTTCTCTCCAAAGTTCTTCGGATGGAATAGCTTCGATTTTATTCCATATATCCTGGTTATCGGTTTCGGTTCTCCAGCGAGGTGAAAGATACCTGTCGTATAAGTCTGCAAATTCTCTTGCTACCCAGGTCATCGTATGTACCCCGTTAGTTATGTAACTTATCGGAACTTCGTCAACAGGGAAACATTTCCAGAGGTCATGCCACATATTGCGTGAGACATTCCCGTGAAGCTTGCTTACGCCGTTGTGATAGCCTGTGAGCCTTAATCCAAGAATTGTCATCGAGAAGCTTTCATTCGGATTATAATCCCCGACTTGCCCGAGGAAGTAAAACTCTTCTTTTTTAATGCCGAGGGATTTATAATAGTTTTGCATATATGCTTCAATCCTGTCTGTTTTGAAAGTTTCATTGCCTGCAGGGACAGGAGTATGAGTAGTAAATATTGAAGTGGATTTCGTGATTTGTTTTGCAGAATGGAAATCAATATTATATTTATCCATGTATTGCTTCGTTCTTTCGAGAAGTGCAAAGGTTGCATGGCCTTCGTTAATGTGATAGACCGTCGGTTCTATACCAAGTGCTTTTAAAGCTCTCGCGCCTCCTATACCAAGTACGATTTCCTGTTCGATACGTGTTTCTCTTGTTCCGCCATATAATTGGTCCGTAATGTCCCTGTATTCAATAATCCCGTTTTCTTCGATATTTGTGTCGAGAAGGTATAGAGGCACTTTCCCGATTTGCATTTTCCAAATCTGGGCAAATGCTTTTCCCTGAGGCAGGTCAACATCAATAATCAGAGGCTCGCCTTCTTTGTCCTTCATCAGAATAAGCGGCATAGAATAAAAATCATTGAAAATATAAAGTTCATTCTGCCATCCGCTTTGAGTGAGATGCTGCCTGAAATAGCCCTGCTGGTAAAGTAATCCGACTCCTATCAAAGGCAGGCCGAGGTCGCTTGCACTTTTAAGATGGTCTCCCGACAAAACACCCAAGCCGCCGGAATAATTCGGGAAACTTTCATTAATTCCGTATTCCATGCTGAAATATGCAATAATGCCTTTACTGTTATAGCCGAGTGAGTCATACCAGGATTGCGATTCCATGTATTTTTTAAATTTATCGTAAATGAAGTCGAGGTAACTGATGAAATCGGTTTGCTCTGATAATTCTTCGAGTTGATTCTGGCTGAGTTTATTTAATAAAAGAACCGGATTGTGAGCGGATTCTTCCCATAATTTTCTGTTGATTCTTACGTATAATTCTTTTGCTTCTGAACTCCAGCACCACCAGTAATTATAAGCAAGTTCTTTTAGTTTTTCGATTTTTTTCGGCAGATGAGAAGTTACGATGAAACTATGTACAGGCTTCATAAATTTATTCCAAAAATATTAAAATTAAAATATCATATTTGCGTATCATAAAAAATAATGATTTTTCTATTAATAACAATTAATTTTGTTTTAGCTTATATTCTATTTTAATGCTTAAAGACAATCTCGATTTGACAGGATTTAATGATTCGGAAATTGACAAAGCCGTGAATTCTCTTGCAAACGGCGGTATTGTTGCCTTTCCTACAGAAACCGTTTATGGTTTAGGTGCAGATATATTCAATGAAAATTCCGTAAAAAAAATATTTGAAATTAAAAAAAGAGATTTCAGCAAGCCGTTGGCTGCACATCTCGATTCTGTCGATAAGGTGCTGGATGTAGCTTTTGAGATTCCCGATGAATTTTTTGTTCTTGCGGCAAGATTTCTTCCCGGCCCTCTTTCAATTATTCTTCCAAAGAGAAAGGAAATTCCTTCAATTGTTTCGGGTTCATCCTCAACGATTGCAGTCAGGGTGCCTGATAATAAAATCGCATTCGAATTGATTAAAAGATTTGGGAAACCGTTGGCTGCGACATCTGCAAATTTATCGGGTATGATTCCTTCGACGACAGCCAAAGAAGTAGTTGAGTTTATAGGTAAGGATGTTCAGATAATTCTCGATGGCGGTAAATGTAAATATTCGCAGTCATCAACAGTAATCAGCCTCGTTGAAAAACCGCCTGTTTTAATCAGGGAGGGTGTTATCAGGAAAGAAGTTTTAGAGAATGTGTTGAAAATGAAGATTGTGAAATTGTAACTCAGGTTACCTGGTTCATTTTGCTTTGTATTGAACTTTATTTTTAATTTGAAATTATCAATAAATATTTAATTTAAAATGATTGAATGAAAACATTTTCGGGAATTTATAATTAGAAAAGCAAGAACAACTAATTCCGATGAAAATATTATTGATAAAAAAAATTGTACCTGAATTAAAACATGAACTAAAATATTATAAATTTGTTTAGTGAAAATTCCATGAAAATTGAAATTTTACATAATCAAAGAGTATATATTGGTTGAATTATTTCTGCGTAACCTTAAATTATTTATTTATTTTTGATATTTTCATAAGTCGCAAATAATTTGATGAATGATAGAACGTAATGTAAAAGTCAGAAACAGGGCGGGATTACATACAAGGCCTGCGGCGGGTCTTGTCAAGCTTGCAGCTAAGTTTAAATCTGATATTTATTTAGTTAGAGACGGTTTTACGATTAATGCAAAGAGTATTATCGGGGTGATGACACTTGCTGCGGAACAGGGATGCGAACTTGTCCTGATGATTGAGGGCGAAGACGAAGAATTGGCGGCAAATGAATTATCCGAATATTTTGAATCCGGTTTTGGCGAACTATAAGGTAATTTTTCCTGAATGGTACAAATAATTGATAAAAAGCTTTTACCGAAAATTTTAACAGGTGAAAAAAACAAGTTTGAAAGCAATGTCGGCGAATTAATATTTAAAGGCATTCCTTCCTCGCCGGGCCTTGCTATGGGTAAGGCGTATGTCTTAAAGCCGGATAATGTCGTAGTTCGCCCGAAAAAAATTCCACAGGACAAAATTCCAAATGAAGTGGAAAGATTTGATTCGGCTTTGCAGGTAATGGTAAAAGATATTACCGATGCCCTTGAAAAAGTCAAGGGAGAATCCCCAAATGTAGTTGCTATTCTTGAGACAAACCTGATGATTTTGAATGACGAAATTATAATTAATTCCGTGAAAGAGAGGATATTTAAAGGAATCTCTGCCGAGAGTGCCGTGATTCAGGAATACGACCAGCAGGAACAGTTCATCAAAAAATCGAAAGACAATATACTGAAAGAACGTTCCTTCGAACTCGAGCACCTGAAGGAAAGGCTTCTTGCTACATTAAGAAATAAAGTTATAAGCTATACGATACCTGAAGGTTCGATAGTTATAGCCCAGTCAATTACTCCGACCGATGTTGTAAATTTTAAGGATGCTAAGGTTCTCGGTATAATCACGGAAGCAGGCGGAATAGCTTCGCACAGTTCTATCCTTGCACGTTCATTTGAAATTCCTTCGGTTATAGGCATAAAAGATTTAACTTGGTTTATCAATAATCATGAAAAGGTGATTATTGACGGTTACGCAGGAATCGTAACCGTTAACCCTCCCGATTCAAGTATCGAAACATATAAAACAAAAAAAGCGAAAGAAGAAGACCATAAAAGGGAATTAGGTGAACTCGTTAAGCTTCCCGCTGAAACTTTGGATGGTTCACAAATAAAAATCATGGCAAATATTGATTTTCCCGAAGAAATCGAAGCGGCTGTTATTGCCGGTTGCGAGGGTGTAGGACTGGTTCGTACAGAAAACCTTGTCATTTCTTTAAAGAGCTTTCCCGATGAAGAGGTTCAGTATAAATGGTATAATGAAATTACGGAGAGAGCTTATCCGAATCCTGTAATTCTAAGGGCTTTCGATGTGGGAAGCGATAAATATGCGGAGGGGATGCCGATGCTTGAAAAGAATCCCGCCCTGGGATTTCGCGGCATAAGATTTCTCCTTCACCGCGATGATATTTTCAGGAAACAAATCAGGGCTTTGCTCAGGGCGTCGAGGAACAAGAACCTGAAAATAATGCTACCTATGATTTCATCTGTCAACGAAGTCGAAGATTCTTTTAAAATTATTCAGGAGTGTAAAAAAGAACTTGAAGGAAATAGCATCCCGTTTGATAATGATGTACCTGTAGGGATTATGATTGAAACTCCTGCTGCCGCTTTCATGGCTGACAGGTTCGCAAAATTAGTTAATTTTTTCAGCATTGGAACGAATGACCTTACACAATACACCTTAGCCGCGGACAGGTCAAACGAGATGGTTACTGATATTTACGATACATTTCATCCTGCCGTTTTGAATCTTATAAAAAATGTAATTGACGTTGCCAAAAGCAATAAAATTCCCGTCAGCGTTTGCGGCGAACTTGCCGGTAATGCCGCTGCAACTGGACTTCTTGTCGGGCTTGGAATAGAGGAACTGAGCGTTACTCCCCCGATGATACTCGAACTTAAGAAGAGAATCCGTGAGATGAAATTCAAGAAAGCTAAAAAGCTTGCAAAGGAAATCCTCGAGTGTAACTCCTACATCGAGGTTTGTAAGAAACTTGCAATTTTTTGAAATAAATTTTCAAAATATTTGATTTTCAAATACAATAATTTCCTGAATAAGTGATTGACTGAAATAATATTGATTTCTGAAAATCGAATAAAATGATAAAAATGATATGAGTGATAAATCTACAAACGTAATAAAAATACTTCCCGATTTTATTGCCAACCAAATTGCCGCTGGTGAAGTGGTTCAGCGTCCGGAGTCTGTCGTTAAGGAATTGCTTGAAAACTCGCTCGATGCCGGAGCAGATTCAATTGTTGTTATTGTCAAAAGTGCAGGTAAGCAATTGATTCATGTAGTTGACAATGGTATAGGAATGACTAAAGAAGACCTCGAATTATCCTGTAAACGTCATGCTACGAGCAAAATCTTTACACAGGACGACCTCGAGCAAATAAGAACATTCGGTTTCCGCGGTGAAGCACTTGCTTCGATTAGTTCTGTCGCCAATTTGGAAATCCGCACGATGCAGGATAGTGATTCCCACGGATGGAAAATGGCTGCCGAACCCATGAAGGAGGTAGTCATCGAGCCTTGCAATATTGACAAAGGCACTCAGGTTTTTGTCAGAAATTTGTTTTATAATGTTCCTGCAAGGAGAAAATTTCTAAAAACTGATTTAACGGAATTTCGCTATATATCAGACACAATGCTGAAATTTGCACTCAGCAACAATAATATCAGGTTCACATTTTACGATGACGATGCTTTAATCTTCGATGTTCAACCGGCAACGATTCAAAACAGAATTGCAGATTTGCTGGGAACGAAAACTGCCGAATCATTGATGCCGCTTTTTATTCAAAGCGAGGGAATTGAAATTTCAGGGTTTGTCGGCCAGCCACATCTTGCGAAACATTCCCGTTCAGGGCAGTATTTGTTTTTGAATAAAAGAAGTATATTGAGCAAATCACTCAGCTATGCAGTGTTTTCTGCATTCGAGCATCTCCTGGAGAAAAATGCCAATCCTTTTTATATTATTAATATAAATGTTGACCCACATACTGTTGATGTGAACGTTCATCCTCAGAAGCACGAAGTGAAATTCGACGACGAAAGATATATTTATAAAATGATTAATAATGCCGTTACCGAAACGCTGAAGCAGAATAATCTCGTTCCGGAGGTTCGGATAAAGGAAATGGGAGCGGTTTCTCCGTTTGAAAAAGTCAGGGCAGGAGAGGACTCTTCGGACTTTCTGCTTGTAAACAAGGAAACCGGCGAAGTCGTATCGCCTGTTCAGCAATTCGAATCGAAGCAGGAAACACATTTTGCAAGGCAGAAAGAAGAACCCGCAAATTATAAGAGCAGGGATTATCCGCAGGGATTTAATCCTAGTTTGAACCGAAGCACAAATTTTCAGGGATACAGGGATTTGTTCAGGGATGAGAAAAGCAGTCAACTGAAATTTGACAGCGTTACTCCAATTCAGGACAAAACTGCATTACCGGAAGAACTTGAAAAACCCGACTTGATGTACTGGCAACTGCACAATAAGTATATTTTTGTTCAGACACAGTCAGGTTTGATGATGCTCGACCAACATGCGGCACATGAGAGAGTTTTATATGAGAAAGCCATCAAAGCTATGAACAGGGACCTTGCCTATTCTCAGAATCTTCTATTTCCAATAAGTTCAAAACTTTCTTCAAGTGAAGTTTCAGTTATTAAAGAATTATTTGAGGAATTGAATTCACTCGGATTTTTTATTGAGATAAAGGGAGAGGATAACATAGAAATAAGAGGTGTCCCTTTCGATGTCAGGAACGGTGCGGAGCTAGTTTCATTAAAGGAAATAATCGAAAATTACATTGAAAATTTACAATTGAAACATACAAATAAAAGGGACAACCTTGCCGCATCCTACAGTTGCAAGGCGGCAATCAAGGCAGGCGAAGAACTTACCACAGATGAAATGAAAAAGCTGTTTAAGGATTTGTTGAAGTGCAAGAATCCTTATTCATGCCCTCACGGAAGGCCAACGATAATTGAAGTAAACCTCGACGAATTCGATAAAAGATTCGGGAGAAAATAACTTTTTTAATCATGATTAATCTAAAATAAAGAATGAATTTGAAATTAAATATTTTGATTATATCTGCTCAAAATATTATTTTGAAGAAAATCAAAAATCAAGGTGGAATTAATTATTTTTTTATTAATAAATTTTTGGTGAGATTATGAAAAGACTGATTTATTCAGTTGTGTGTCTGATTGTATTTTCATTTGTCGTTTCCGGGTGCCTGACTGTTGAAAAAAAAGAATATAAAATTCATCTGACCGGGAAAACATCGGGCAATGGAACAATTAAGTATGTTAATATCCTGTCGCAAAAGGAAAACGAAAAGGACGTCTCTATGAAGGATTTTGCGGAACTTATTACGGATTATATTCAAGGCGATAAAGTCAATAATGATTTTCAGGGGATAAAAATTATTAATAAAAAAGTTTTCGAAGAAAACGGAGTCTTGTGTGCTGAATTTTCATTCGAATTTGACAGCTTGAAACATATGAAAATTTTCCAGTATGACAAGGATAGTCCATATATGCTGCTTATTCAAAACAGCTACAGTTCTGAAGCTTATGACAGTTCAAACGGTGAGTATAATCTCGACAGCCTTCCGATAATCTTCTGGAAAAAGGGAACGAAAGATTTCGAATGGAAAACGAAATTAACGAGTGATTTATCTAATACTGTTAGCCTGCTCGACCAATACAAGGCATGGGAAAAAAATAAAAAAAATGATTAGGCTAACTAATTGGATATTATTTGAATGTTTGTAATCACCGATAACCCGAAATTCTGCGAACTGTATCTTAATGAGCCAATCCTCTGGAAAAGGGGAATGATTAATGACTTGAATGATAATGTCAGGCTTCTAACTAATAGAATGTTTGCCGATAAAGCCTTTTTTGTTGCAGAAATACAAAGTGTTCTGTTCTGGAGATACCTTTTTGCAGTAGAATATATAGAAGAATCACAATATGACCTGCTGATAAATATTTCACATGAGTATGAGGATTTGCCCGGTGAGATATTATGCCTGGCTGGAAGCGGAGAAAAGTTTCACGGATACAGGAACCGTCCCTGGGCAAGTAAAATGGGGAATTTGCATCTGACGGTTTATTTGTCACCACATTTGGAAATTGACCATTTTAGCGTTGGTTTTATTATTTTATCGGCAGTATCAATTGTTCAAACAATTGATATGGTGAAGGGGCTTAAGGATAAGGCAATGATTAAATGGGTAAATGATGTCGTTATCGGCGATGCTAAAGTCTGTGGAGTGCTTGCTCATACACAGGTTCAGGGAGGTAAAGTAACGGATGCCGTTCTTGGCATCGGTTTAAATGTTGAAACAGAGCCAAAAATACATCCGACTCCTTTCGTTCCGAAGGCTGCTTCACTGCAATCTTTTGTCGAAGATAAATCTTATTGTAACCAGGGGATAATTTTCAATAAACTGATAAGAAACCTCGAGCTCAATTATAATGCCCTGGTAAGTGGAGATTTTGCTCCCTTACTTAAATTATATAAAGAAAGGTCAATGATTTATAAACACGATGTAAAAGTATGGTCAGACGTCTTTGTCGGGGCGGGCGAGTTGCTGGCAGAAGGTAAAGTTCTCAATATAGGCGACGAGCTCGAGTTATTCATCGAAGGGAAAGAATCTCCTGTTACGACAGGCAGGATAGAGATAATAGATAAATGAAATTATTCGCCTGATAACTGGACGAATACCTGTCGTGTTCTGATTTTATTGTCGAAATCAATTAATACTATTTGCTGCCAGGTCCCGATGATTGGCTTTTTGTCAATGACAGGAAAAATGAAAAACGATTTTGTGAGCGAAGCTCGTAAATGCGAAAAACCGTTTCCGTCACCCCATGTAAGATTGTGATTGTAGTTCTTTTCAATGGGTATAATTGAATTATAAAAGTCCTTCAAATCTCCGACAGCACCGGGTTCAAACTCTGTAGTTGTTATACCGCAGGTAGAACCGGGGCTGAACACGAGAACATTGCCGTTTTTTATTTTCACGGTTTTTATGAATTCCATAACATTTTCCGTAATATCAACGATGTCATTGAATCCTTTTGTTTTAATCTGAAAACTAAAATTTTCTACCATTGCAGCCTCTATAAATTTTATTCAAAATAATTTGTTTTGCTTTTCAAATAATTGTTAAATTTAATGTCTTTTTAGAAATTTTTTTTAAAATAGTCCATAATCATTGGCAAAATTTGAATTAATATCGAGCTATAAACCATCCGGTGACCAGCCTAAAGCTATCCGGGAACTTGTCGAAGGAATAAGCAGGGGGGACAAGCACCAGGTATTGCTTGGTGTAACCGGTTCGGGCAAGACTTTTACCATATCCAATTTGATACAGGAAATTCAGAAACCGACACTCGTTATTTCACCGAATAAAACTCTCGCGGCACAGCTTTACAGCGAGTTCAGGGGATTTTTCCCGAACAATTCAGTCGAATATTTCATTTCTTATTATGATTATTATCAGCCTGAAGCTTATATCCCGACAACGGATACATATATAGAAAAGGATTTTTCAATCAATGACGAGATTGACAGGCTTCGCCTTAAGGCAACGAGTGCTCTTGTCGAGGGAAGACGGGATGTGGTTGTCGTTGCTTCCGTGAGCTGTATATACAGCATAGGAAGAAAGGAGGATTTTCTCTCGTATCTTCTGCCATTGAGTATAGGCCAGCCGATTGCAAGGCAGGAACTTCTTTATAAGCTTTCTGACATGCATTACAGCAGGAATGATTTTGAATTTGCACGCGGTACTTTCCGTGTCAGGGGAGATGTCGTTGATGTAATCCCGGCTTATGAAGACCATGTTGCGGTTAGGATTGAAATGTTCGGAGATGAAATCGAAAAGCTGAGCTATATTGATTCTGTCAGCGGGAAAACACTTTCGATGAGCGATTCAATAATGTTGTTCCCTGCGAAATTATTCGTTACGCCTGAAGACAGGCTTCAAACTGCCATGACTTCTATCAGGGAAGAAATGATCGAAAGGCTGAAAGAACTTCGTGAACAGGAAAAGCTTTTGGAAGCACAGAGGCTGGAACAGAGGACACTGTTCGACCTCGAAATGATGAAGGAAGTCGGGTATTGCTCCGGTATCGAGAATTATTCCATGCATCTGAGCGGGCGAACTTTCGGCGAAAGGCCAGAATGTCTCTTCGATTATTTCCCGGATGACTATTTGCTCGTTATTGATGAAAGCCACGTAACCGTTCCACAGTTGAGGGCTATGTATAACGGGGACAGGAACAGGAAGCAGACTTTGGTTGAACATGGATTCAGGCTCCCTTCAGCTCTGGAGAACCGTCCCCTCAGGTTTGAAGAATTTGAATCATTGGTTAATAATGTCGTTTATGTCAGTGCTACTCCCGGTCCTTATGAACTTGAAAAAACAGGTGGAGCGATAGTCGAGCAGGTGATTAGGCCTACAGGGCTTATTGACCCTGAAGTGAGCATAAGGCCCGTGAAAAATCAAATTGACGATTTGCTTAATGAAATACAAATCAGGATTTCGAAGGGAGAGAGAATTTTAGTAACAACACTGACAAAGCGGATGTCAGAAGACCTTGCAGATTACATGCAAAACCTGCAATTGAAGGTAGCATATATTCATTCCGATATTGATGCACTCGAAAGAGTTGAAATAATCAGGGGACTTCGATTGGGAGATTACGATATACTTGTTGGCGTGAACCTACTGAGAGAGGGTCTCGATTTGCCCGAAGTATCATTGGTGGCTATTCTCGATGCGGATAAGGAGGGATTTCTCAGGAGCGAGCGTTCCCTTTTGCAGATAGCAGGCAGGACGGCAAGGAATCTGAATGGGCTGGTTATTTTATATGCCGATAAGATGACCCGTTCGATGAATGCTTTCATGGAAGAGACCAACAGGAGGCGCGAAATGCAGGTCGGGTACAATGAAGAAAATAATATTAATCCCCAGACGGTTTATAAATCATTGGATGAAATTCTGACTGCTACATCTGTTGCAGACATACAATTTCAGAGAGTAAAGAGGCTCGAAGAAATTGAGGATAAGAAAATTCGGAAAGCTGCCGAGCCACTCGTAAAATATATGACAAAAGAGCAGAGGGAAGAATTAACCGAACAATTATTCATCGAGATGAAGGAAGCGGCACGTCAGCTTGATTTTGAGCGAGCGGCGGAACTTAGGGATGAAATACAAAGATTAGAAGCGGCTTCTGAGCTAAGCAAGAATAAAAAGAAGAAGAGAATGTGAAACGTAAGCTTTAAATAGCGGATTTCAATTTCATGCAAGTATAGCTCTCATTGGTTTGAAAACTCTGTTAAAAGGGTCTAATACAAGACCGAAAATTTTCAATGTTACAACCCCAAGTAAATTTTCATCATCTCCTTTTTCGCCAAGTATTACAGGTGAATGTCCTTCTGCTTTTACTTCGGCTAATTTGAGAAAACATTCCGAAATTTTTCGCCTGATTTTAGTCCCGTCAGCAAGGACGAATTCCATTTCCCTTTTTTGGTTTCAAGCCCAATTGTTTCCAGACAGCTTCAGTTATAAGGGAGTAACTTGCACCGCTGTCAACCAGCATATTAATTTCTTTTTGTTTATCGTTATTTTGGACAGATGCCTCAATGAAAACCAATCCCATTATTTTCACCTTATATAATTGAATAACTTATATTATCAAATATAAGCAATTCCAAAAATATTTAACAGAGTTATATTATTAAAAAAAGAGGTTTTTAATGTTTGTTGTTATTGAAAAATTCACTCAATGCTTTGCCTGTAAACGATGATTTGTTCGATGCAATTTTCTCAGGCGTTCCGGTGGCGACGATTTCTCCGCCAAGCTCGCCGGCTTCGGGACCGAGGTCAACAATCCAGTCACATGAAGCTATAACATGTATGTTGTGTTCGATTATTATTATCGAGTGACCATTCTTTATTAGCTGCCTGAAGCAATCGAGCAGTTTGGAAATATCGTCAATGTGCAAGCCTGTAGTAGGTTCATCGAAAATGAAAAGCGTTTCTCCGGAATTGTCGGAATCGAGATGCGTGGCAAGCTTTATTCTTTGAGATTCACCGCCGGATAGCATAGTACTCGGCTGTCCGATTCTAAGATATCCCAGACCGACTTTCTGAAGAATCGAGAGTTTTGATAATATTTTCTTTTTGTCTTTGAAAAACTCAACGGCTTCATCAATTGTCATGTTCAGGACGTCAACGATTGATTTTCCTTTGTATAGAATACTTCTTGCTTCCTTGCTGTATCTCGTGCCTTTGCATGCTTCACATTCGAGATGGACATCGGGAAGGAACTGCATATCAACGGTTACGGAGCCTTCGCCTTCGCAGACCTCGCACCTGCCGCCCGGTACGTTGAATGAGAAAAATCCAGGTTTCAAACCAAGCTGGCGCGATGCTGGAGTGCTGGCATATAAATCACGGATAAAATCGAATGCTTTCGTATATGTTACGGGTGTAGAACGGGAAGATTTGCCGATTGGCGACTGGTCAACCATTTCGACATAACTTATCCAGTCCGTGCCTTCGATGGCTTCAAAAGAGGGCATTGAGCCGTCATATCCACCGTAAGATTTTTTCAGGGCAGTATATAGAACCTCATGTACGAGTGTACTTTTTCCGGAACCTGAAACACCGGTTACGGCAACCATACATCCGAGAGGGAAGTTAACTCTGTCCATCTTAAGATTGAATTTCCGCGGCTTAATAATTGTAATTTCTTTTCCATTATTTGCCACACGGGATTTTGGAATTGTTATTTCTTTGGTTCCGTTTAAATACATGCCTGTAACTGATTCCGGAGTATTTGCCAGAATTTTTATATCTCCTGAAAAGACGAGATTGCCTCCTCCTTCACCGGCTGATGGTCCAAGGTCAACTATATTGTCTGCATGTTTGATAATATCGAAGTCATGTTCGACGACAATTATCGTGTTTCCCAAATTTCTTAATTTGTAGAGTATCTCGAGTAATCTGTTTGTGTCGCGTGGATGCATCCCGATACTCGGTTCATCCAAAACATAAAGAGTGCCGACTAATGAAGAACCGAGTGCTGTCGAAAGATTGATTCTCTGAAGTTCCCCTCCTGAAAGAGTGTGGGTCAAACGTTCGAGTGTGAGATAATGCAAGCCGATGTCGACAAGTAACTGGAGCCTCCACCTTATTTCTTTTACGACTTGTTCTGCGACATCCTCCTGGTATTTTGACAGCTTAAGATTATTCATAAAATCGAGGACTTTTCCGAAAGGAAGCCTGATTAATTCAGGAATAGTTTTCCCGTTAACCTGAACCAAACGTGCAGATGTTCTCAACCGTGAACCGCCGCAGGCTTTGCATGTCGTATAACCTCTATACCTGCTTAAAAGCACCCTGTAATGAAGTTTGTATGACTTTTCTTCGAGCATTTTAATGAAACCGTTAATACCGATGTATTCATCGGCACCGTTCCATATAATATCAATATCCTCTTTTGAGAGATTTTCAAAAGGTTCGTCAACATGGATTTTATATTTGGGTGCAATTCTCAGCAGGTCCCTGAGATGCTGTGCGAATCCTTGTGTCCTGAACGGATGAATAGCCCCTTTTTTTATTGATTTGGTTTTTTCGGGAATAACGAGGTCTTCGTCAATGCCTATTGTCCTGCCGAATCCCTGGCAATTAGGGCAGGCTCCGTGCGGATTATTAAATGAAAACAATTTCGGTTCGGGTTCCGAATAAACAATCTCACAATCGGCACATTCATAAATCGTACTGAAGAAATAGTCTTTGCCCGAAGTTAAGTCCCTGATAACAATTCTGCCTGAACCTGCTGTGAAAGCCGATTCTATTGATTCGGTCAATCTTGTAATTGATTCTTTATCTTTTTTAAGAACCATCCTGTCAGCTAAAACAAAAACTTCATCGGAATTAACTTTTTTGGGGAAGCTTTCCTCCATCAAATTGATAATATTATCGGAATCTTTAAGAACAATCCTGAAAAAACCCAAGCCCTGGAACTTTTCCAGCTCTGTCTTAATATCTCTTGAATTCTGCGGAACGGAAAACATTATGTAGAGTTTTGTGTCTTCTTCCCATTTCCTGATTTCTTCGGCAACCGAAGCCGGAGTGTCTTTTCTAACTGTCTTGCCGCAATTCCTGCATTTCGTTTCTCCGATTCTTCCGAAGAGAAGCCTGAAATAGTCATAGATTTCGGTTGTAGTGCCGACTGTCGAACGGGGATTCCTGCCTGCAGGTTTCTGTTCAATTGCTATTGCAGGAGGTAACCCGGTTATCGAGTCAACGTCGGGTTTGTTCATCTTTTCGAGGAACTGCCTCGCATAAGAAGACAAGGATTCGACAAACCTTCTTTGTCCTTCGGCATAAATAGTATCGAATGCAAGAGAGGATTTACCCGAACCGCTGACTCCTGTAATAACCGTAATTTTATTATGAGGTATATCCACGGATATATTTTTCAGGTTATGAAGCCGCGCACCTTTGACCGATATATATTTCTGCTTATTTCCGTTTTTATTATTCATGACAGCAAAATAAAGCCTTTGCCTGATAATGATTCACCAAAACAAGCAATTTAGAAAAATTATTTTAATATTAATCTTTTAGAAGAACAAAATTTTGTTCGGATTTATACCGGTCTGAAATTGAGATTTTATTGTTGCCGGTGTATTAATATTATAAATTAAAAGGGAGCCGTTAATCTGGAAATTTTTTGCGTTGCCAACCCAGAGAGTGTTCCCATAAGCAGAATAAGATAATGAATACCATGTTTCATTCGTATCCGGATTCTGAATTAATTGCTGCGGCTGAGGATTTGTGTCATTAAGTTTTAACATTGCAATCGAATTGTCTTTGAAAAAGAACAATGTGTCCCCGGTTGACGATAAAGTAATCGAATTAGCATCGATTTTCCACCTTCTGAGTTCGTTTAATGAGTTCAAATCAAATTCTGCGATACCTCCGAGTGAATCTTTCAGAGAAGGCAGATTATAATAACAGGCGTAAAGTTTTTCGTTTTCTTTATTTATTTTCAATTCTACTATGTCAGGCAGGCTTTTTAATTGTGCTATTTCATGGTTCGAATTAATATCAATAACCGATACTGTACCTGCTTTTGGCAGATTTGCCTCATAATCCCCGTAACCGGAATTTGCGACAAATAAATAATTATTATAATTCACAATATCCTCCGGTCCTGGTCCAACGGGGATACTGTCAACAGTGATTGAAAATGCTGAAGGATTAATTTTTGATATGCAATTTCTCAT
>DAHXMP010000104.1 GCA_027371665.1 Bacteroidota bacterium
ATTTTAGGAGTGAATTTTGTCTGCGAAGAAATCCAACTTATCGTGCCTTCCAAAGAGCGGTTCTCGGTTTTGCTTTTGTCAATCAGGACTTTGACATTCTGCCCGATTTTGATTTTGCTCAGCTCGTCGCCGCTGACATAAGCGCGAAGATACATAGTCGTCAAATCTGCAATTTTGTACAATGGCTTACCAACAGTAACGATTTCATCAGGTTCCGAATATTTGTTCAGCACAGTTCCGTCAACGGGATTAACGATATGGCATTTTTCGAGCATATCCTGTATTTGTGCGATTTGTGCATCGAGAGATTTCAACTCATTTGTAATTGATGGATTCTGAGTTTCAATCTGATTAATTTGTTTATCAATTACGGCAATCGCACCGTTAATGTCGTCGAGTTGTTTTTGTGTTGCAGCCTTGCTTTTGAACATTGCGTCTATCCTGTCTTTATCTTTCATAGTATTAGTTCTTTGTTCTTTAAGAACATTTACCTGTGCAATTACAGAACCGTACTTCGTTGATAGAGCAGCCTTGCTTGCGAGAAGCTGTTCTTTTTTCAGTTCGAGCTGTGTTGTATCAACTACTCCAATTAGCTGTCCCGCTTTTAATACTTCGCCCTCTTCCACATTGAAAGAAAGCAGTTGCCCCGCAGCCTCGGATGAAATAATGATTTCCGTAGCTTCGAAATTGCCGTAAGCATCTGATTTGCCGCCGTTACCGGAACATCCGGTTATTAGAAATAAAGATATGAATATTATTATATCTAATTTCCAATTCTTTATAATGAATTTTGTCAGTTTGACGGGAGTCGAAGACTGTTTAATTAAATCGGAAATCACATTTCGACTACGCTCAATGTAACATTTTATTAATAGACTTTCATTATACATATATACTCCATACTATTAGTTATCATAATTTAATTTTTTCCGGCTTGTGTCAGGTAATTGACTTTTGCCCTGACAAGCTCTACATTATGCACTTCGAGAGCCAGCCTTGCCTGGGACTCTGCATTTACATCGGCAACGTACTCCGTCGCCGTTATGACTCCGTTATCGAGCTGGCTGGAAGCCTGTTCGACAATTTTGTGCCTCAGTATAATTATTTGCTTATCCTGTTCGATTAGATTTTCGAGTTTATCAATTTCATTAAGATAATTTTTCAAAGCTATTGATAGATTCAGGGAAAACACATCTTCCTGAGAATTGACGATGTCTTTCTGAATTTTCAGAATTTCATTTTCGCGGCTTGTTGTGTTCCAGTCCCAGATGTTCCAGCTTGCTTTTAAGCCGACAATATAGAAGGTTTGGAAATCGGGATTGAACATATTAAAGCCCGGTTTACCGTACATATATTGAGCGAATGCGGCTATTTTAGGATAATAACTTGAACTGTTGAGTTCCTGCATTGCGTCGAGGCCTGATTTGTTCAGTGAGAAAAGCCTGTATTCCTTTCTTAAATGTTCTGTTTCTGCGGTATCCCCGAAATCAGGCGAAGGTAATTCAAAGTAAGTGCTGTCACCAATATTTGAATTGAGCAACTGCTCTAACGCATAAATTGAGGTTTTGATGCCTGCCTGCACTTCCTCTCCTGTCTGCTCGATTTTTTGAATTTCAACATCCAAAATATCTGCGTTGTTACCCAGGAGAACTCCGTTATATACCTTAATTCTGATTGTCGTTAATTTACTAACAAGGTCAGCTTTGGTGATTTCAAGTTGTTCCTGCTTTTTTCGCAGAAGTATAACATTGAAATAGGAATCGTTAATTTTTTGGCGGAGATTGTATAATTCAACTTCAATACCGGTTTGTGCCGCATCGGATTGAACTCTTTCGAGAGCTTTTGAATCACCGATTGCCCCTCCGTCCCATATAAGCTGGTCAACGCTAACACCGAACCTGTACTGGTCTTTTGTAAGATAAGGAATAGTAATAGGAAACTGAGGAGGCAAATTAACCTTTGTAACATCGGACTGGTATGTTGCCTGACCGAATAAATTTAAGCCGGGATAATATTTCGCATTAAAATTCTTTATTTTCAGGTCTGATACGGATTTCTGTTCCTCTATTTGCCTTGCCGCCGGATAATTTTTTTCAGCAAGCTGATAGCATTGTTCCAATGTTATTTTATCCGCAGAAAAGGCATTATAAACAAGAAAAGTCAGAAACAAGATTTTTATATAAAATTTCACTTTTGCTCCAAAATAATTTTCATGTTTTAATTGCACGTATAACAAACTCAGGTAAAATCTTTTTTCTATCGTTCATAAAATTTTTGTATTCGGCATCTTTTAAGTTCAGGACATATTGGATGAGAGGCTTAGCAGCAAATGGAAATACAGCAAGGCACAGGATATTGACAATGATTTGCCTCGGGTCAATTTTTATAATATTGCCTGCATCAATTTCATCTTTTATCTGTTTTATGAATTTCTTCGGTATATCTGCGAGGTGCTGTTGAAAGAAGCTGTTCAGCCTTTCGGGGTTGTGTGCTATTTCGTGCATAATAAAACCGGGAATATGTGGATTTTCAAGCAAAGTGTCAATATACCGGCTGAAAAAAGATTGAATTTTTTGTTTAAGCATTTCGTCGGAATTGAGAATTTCAAGAATTTTCGGAAAAATGCAGTTGAATGATTCCCTAAAAATTGCCTCGAAAATTTTATCCTTACTGCGAAAATAATAATGAAGCATTGCTTTATTAATACCGGCGGCATCTGCAATTTCCTGCATACGGGTGCCGAAGTAACCGCGTTTGAGGAAGACAGACTTTGCTGTTTCCAGGATCGAAGCTTCCGAATGATGGTCTAATGACAGGACTTTGGTTTTTTTCATTATCATTATTAACCGTATAATTTAACCAAATTATTTAACCATTTAGTTAATTTCAAAATTAATAAATTTCTGTAACCCTGCAAATTTTTTTATTCTTCTTTTTCTGTTTAGTTTGAATTCATTATAAAAAAATATTGTTTTTAAGTGTCAATCCTGCAAACGCAGGAATGCAATTATATTATTAAATTATGCATGACTATGGAAGCTATTGAAGGACGTTACATCGGTGCGGGTAAGAAAAATCTGTTTGTAAAAATTATCGGCAAAGGTTTACCCGCTGTCGTGATTGAGCCTGACTGGGGAGGGCTATCTTCAGAATGGCAGAACATACAATATGAGCTGTCGAAGATAACAACCGTCATAACTTATGACCGCGCCGGTTATGGAGAGAGTCCCAAAGGGGAATTGCCCCGCGACGGGAAAACCATTGTGAACGAGCTTTACATAATGCTTTCAAACACAATGCTGAGAGAGCCTTATGTTTTTGTCGGACATGCGGCAGGCGGCTTATATGTCCAGATGTATGCAAAAATGTTCCCGATGGATATTGGCGGAATCGTTCTCATTGACTCGCTCACGGCTGCTCATGATGAGTTTGACGGTCTCGACATTCCGGTTTACCGGAAATCTTTTTCGCTGAAAGTGAGGATGGAAAATATCCGCAAATTGCTTGATATAGAGGATGAAAAGTTTCCGGCTCATATTCTGCCTGTACTGGAGAATCTTTATGAAGGATTGAATGACGATATAAAGCAGCAGCTAATAACTTATCAATTGGAGAAGGGTTTTTATAAGGCAGTTATAAATGAATACGAAGCTTCATCGGATACTTATGAACAGTTGAAGGAAATAAAAATGCTGCCGAATTTCCCCCTGAAAGTGCTTTGCAGGGATTTTAAGGTTATGCTCGAAATATCGAAGCATATCGGCATTCCCGAAGATGAAGCTCGTGTCGTCGAGGAGCTTTGGCTGAAGCAAAGCAAAAGCCTGCTGAATCTTTCGTCTGACAGCGATTTTTTCATCGTGCCGGACAGCAGTCATTCCATTCACCAGACAAGGCCCGATGCTATTGTCCAGGCTGTAGCGGATATGGTAAAGAAGGTGAGAGGATAGATAAAGAAAATAATTATTTTAAACTTTTAAATTAGATACGATTCAAATTGTTTAATTATCCAGCTATTCATAAATCAGAACTTTTCAAATATAGTTTATACAACCTGGTAACTCAGATTCTCGAGTATTACAGGAGGAATACTGCCCTTGCCTATATTTTCTTTTGCATTTAATATTTCGATTCCGACAAGCTTTTCGCCTTTACCTAAATCGAAAGTAACGTCATCGGAAAGACGCAGGTTTCTTACCTGGCCCACATCTTCGATTAATTCTATATAAACGGCATCTGCTTCCGGGTCGTAGCTTATTTTCATTGTTCACCTAAAAATAGAAAGTATAAACTGTAATTACAATTATTTCATCGCCTTCCTCAACGATTACAGGTGCGACTTGTTTAATCGGATAAAACGATTCCATCCATATTGAATTGTATGGTAAGTTAAGTTTACACATAATTTTATTTTCTTGTGCAGGTTCACGATTACCCGTTTCTATGGCTTCAATA
>DAHXMP010000105.1 GCA_027371665.1 Bacteroidota bacterium
TTCCGCATCCTGCCTGAATTTCGTCACCGATAACAAGAAAATGATATTTGTTTTTTAAATCGAATAATTCATTAATAAAATCTTTATTGGCTGATATAATGCCGCCTTCACCCTGTAAAAATTCAATAATAACGGCAATCGTATCCTTGTTGATTTTTGCTTTAAGTACTTCTGCATTATTGTAAGGAAGAACTGACATAGAGGGCAGAAATGGGCCCATTCCATCTTTATACAACGGTTTATCCATCAGAGAAAGTGCCCCGTAAGTCCTGCCATGAAAAGCCCCGCTGAATCCGAACATATCTTTTTTATTTTGAGAATTTCCCCATCGCCTGGCAATTTTTATAGCTCCTTCGACAGCTTCAGTGCCGGAATTTGTAAAAAATACTTTTGAATAACCTGTAATCTGTTTAAGTTTTTCAGCGAGTTTTATTTGAGGTTCCTGGTAAAAAAAATTGGATACGTGCATATACTTCCTGAGTTGAAACTCGGCTGCCTCTATGATTGCAGGATGGCTGTGGCCAAGGGCATTGACCGCAATCCCACCAAGAAAATCCAGCCATGAATTTCCTTCGGTATCGTAAATTCTGCACCCTTCAGCTTTTTGGACTGTAATTGGTAAGCGTTTATAAGTCTGTAAAATGGAATTGTGCTCGCGGTCAACTAATGTCTTGTTCATTTATTTATGCCAGGCTATGGATTACGTTTGTTACTACACCCCACACTTCGAAATTCATTTCTGAAGTAATTTCAATCGGTTTATAATTTTGATTCTCAGGCAGAAGATATACTTTTGTTTTTTTTCTCTGGAGCCTTTTAACTGTTAGTTCGCTGTCTATCACGGCAATAACAATGTTGCCGTCTCTAGGTGGCAATGACCTGTCAACGACAAGAATATCTCTCGAATGAATCCCGGCATCAATCATAGAATCCCCCGTTACCCTCACAAAGAAAGTGGCGGAAGGATTTCTTACAAGGTAATCGTTCAGGTCTAACCTGTCTTCCATGTAATCATCTGCTGGAGACGGGAAACCTGCTGATACCGATTCAAGAAACATGGGTAGTTTATAAGATACCTTCTTTTCGGGTATCAGTACTTCAACCACGTTAACAGAATCTGTTTTAATTCTTTTCAACTCAAACACCGTGATTATATAAATATTATTTACAAAATTATTAAATTATTTACCATCACCGATAATAAATGGAGTAGAACCTTTTGAACCGCCCAAAATTATAATTTTCGAATTGGGCGAATTAACAAGTTCCTTCTGCACTTTAATCATCTCAAACTGAAGAATTTTATCCGTTAAGCCCTGGTTTACAATTTTCTGTGCATCAGCTGTGCCGCGTGCTTCGACTCTTTTTCTTTCAGCTTCCTGCTGTTCTTTTGCTAGAACATATTTCATCCTCTCCGCATCCTGTACCGCTGTTATCTTTCTCTCGATACTCTGCTGAACGGGAACAGGCAATGTTATATTTCTGACAAGAAGCCTTTCGAGGAGGAAGCCCCGCATTTTAAATTCTTTTTCGATATTCTGACGGATTGATTGTTCAAACTCTGCACGTTTTTCTGCAAAAAGGTCAACAGCATCGAAATAAGAAGCACTTTCACGTATATCCGTTCGGGTTATTGGCCTAATAACTTTATCCTCGAAATCCATTCCGATAGTCCTGAAGATATTTGGAGCGGAAGTTGGGACTATGCGATATAATACTGTCATATCAATAACAACCTGTAAACCGTCATTGCTTAGAACTCGAATTGCATCGTCACCTTCCTTTTGTCCTTCATTAGAAGTACCTGACATTGTATAATTCTGAGTCTGCGTACTCAGTTCCTTAACATCAATCAGAGGATTTACAAAATTCAGCCCTTCATACAAAACTTCATTTTTCACCTTGCCAAATAAAACCTGGACACCTACATGCCCCGGGTCAATCTGCCTGACAGAAGATGTTACGACGCCTATTAATATTATAACCACACCCGAGATGTATACAATTGACTTGAATTTATGAAGAGGGCTGTCCTGCCTCGTTCCGAAAAAAGCAATCAGAAGAATAATTATTCCAACTATTATTAAAGTCATTCTTTGCCTCCTAAATTTTTTAATAATTTTAAAGATAAATCAATCATTACTGCAGCTTCCGCAGGATGAATATGAATTATATGAACCATCTCCTTCATCGTCATATTCATTACCGGAAAGCCACTCGCTTGCTGAGCCGGTATCCTCACCGCGTGTTTCCTGTTCGATGAGTTTGGCACTGACTAATGACCCAGCAAAATCATTATAACCGAAATATGTAATATCTCCGCCTTTAGGTGCTTCAAAAGCTGAATCGGTCTTTAAAGTTTTTGATGCCCCGGCATTAAATCCCATCAAACCAACTTTGAGAATATTATTGCCAAGTGTGTCAACAAGATAAAAATCATTGCAATAAATGTTATGTGATACCATTATATCCGACCACAACCATGAATAGAAAAAGAAATCATCGAAACCGAAATAACCGTAAAATGCTGGGCTTGCATAACGGGCATGCCTGAGCTGTTCCTTAGATGTTATCGTTTCAATCGGACGAATAACCTGCAGTGTAACTATTTTCTTAATATCATCAATTTTGACGAAACGTTTAATTGCAACTTCAAGTTTATCTATAAGTTGACCAAAAACCTGTTTCTGTGTTTTGATAAACCTATCATATGATTCCTGTGATGAAAAAATATTTTCAAGGCGTTTTTTCAGCTGTTCGGAATTTTCATTTTCTTTAAGTTTAAATTCCGTACAAACACCGTTGACGTTTATTTTTATCGGGTATTCTCCTACCCTGTGCTTCCTGTAAATTGCTATTTCTATCAGATATTTTAATGAATCTTCTATATGCTCCAGAACTAAATAAATAGTATTAAAAAATTCTGATTCAATAGGGTCAACTTTTGTCTTAAATTGGAACATTGCCTGCTCGAGGTCATCTTCTTCGCCTTTTTCATCAATATAAAAATCGTAATCGTCAACGGCAAGCCTTATAACATTTTTTATATCAATTGACCTTAATGCTATATTCAATTGCTGAAGTATTGCAACCGCAGTAAATGTCTCGTGTTCTCTCTTCTGTGACAATGAACCAAAAGTCAATATATCAACAAACTTGGCAAATAACTTTGTTGGTTTCACTTTTTTATAAATTGTAATCTGAGAAGGGTCAATTTCAATTTTGCCTGTCAGGTACATACCAAACCTCATCAACAATTATTAATAATTTCATATATATAATTTCCATTTTTCTCCGATTCGCTTAATACAATTTTTATTAAAGAACATTCCAAAGCTTTCCCTGCAAGTTCTCCGTCTTTTTTCCTGTCAATCGGGCAACCGCTGTTACATATCAGCTCATAAATACATTCGCAGCATTCTGGATTTTGTAAATAAGTAATATAAAGATTTTTTCTTTTATCCACAATTTCTGCAAAAGTTTCATTTTGCCAATTTGCAAAAATTCCATCCTCACCGTAAGCCTTATTACATGAATAGCAATTCCCTTCAATGTCAAATTCATACCATTCACATTCATTTCCTCTTTGCATGCAATAACCAGGGGTTAAAATCTGGCACAAGTTCATAAGGCCATTTGATTTTAAATAATCTGACAATTCTTTTATTTCCTTTTCATTTAATGCTTGTTCCCCCGTTGCAAATTTGATTTTTATTTTATACGGATTTCCCTTATTATCAGATAACCAGCTATAATATTTCATCCAATCTGCGAATTCTCTTACATATTGAATCGTTTCATTAGTGATTACAGATAATATTCCGACCTTAAATCCCCTGTTTATTGTATTGTTCATGTTCCCAAAAACAATATCATAAGAATCATTTCTAAGTAAGTCGTGCACTTGTTTGGGTGGGTCAATCGAAAATCCGATTCTCAAATCATTTTTATTATTTAGTTTTTCTTCGAGTACGTTGAGATAATCATTATTTAGACGAATACCATTCGTTTGAATAGCAACAGATAATCCCTCTATCTTATTTTTTTTCCAGTGCCTGTTTACAAGCTTAGTACATTCGGTAAGTGTAACGGGTTCCATAAGTGAAGGCTCGGAGCCGTGAAAACAAAATTTTCCAATTGCATAACCCTCACTCTCGGCTTTATCAATAAACTTTATCAATGCATTAATAATTGCGGAATCATCCGCTTTTTTTTCCTGCCGGTTATCTTTAGGTATGTAACAATACCTGCATGAAAGGTTGCATGTTTTATGTGTAGCAAAATACATGTTCAATATTCTGTTCGCTGATTTCATTTATTTCTTCTGCTGCAATAAGAAAAACAATCGGCTATTAAATTAAATGCAAACGATAAATATCTAAATGCCATCAAATTGAATTATCAAGATACAAAAACTGTTATAAAAATCATAAAATTATTTATATTTATTTATTTAAAATATTCATATTATTAATTATCAAAAATGAAAGCTATAGTTCAAAGAGTTTCGGAAGCAAGAGTAATAATCGACGGTATGATAACCTCAGAAATTGGGCATGGACTTGTCGTTTTAATAGCATTTAGTTCAACCGATAATGATGAAATTTCAAAATGGATGTGCCACAAACTGGTAAATCTCAGAATCTTCCCCGATGAAGAAAACAAGATGAACAAGTCTCTACTTGACATAAACGGTAGTATTTTAATCATATCAAATTTTACTTTGTATGGCGATGCCGGCAAAGGATTCCGTCCAAGTTTTGTCAAAGCTGCACACCCGGAGTTAGCAGAACCACTTTATAATTCTATGATACAATTCTTAAAGAACAATAATCCCGTTAATGTTGCTTCAGGGGTATTTGGTGCTATGATGGATATTAGCCTCATCAACAATGGCCCTGTAACTATTATAAT
>DAHXMP010000140.1 GCA_027371665.1 Bacteroidota bacterium
CTGACTTTAACTCTCCAGATATTGCCGTCTGAAGTCATGCCGGCAGGCACTTTGCCATATGAATAGAATTGATAATAACTATTCTCGGTTTTATGGAAGCTATTTCAATCGGTAAAAGCATTGCTATTAAGACCGGGCAAAAGATTGACCCCAACCAGGAGTTAATAGGACAGGGACTCGCAAATATTTTCGGTTCAATCACACAGAGCTATCCGGTTTCGGGCTCTTTCTCCCGCTCGGCACTGAACCTTCATTCCGGGGCATTTACAGGTGTGTCGAATGTAATTTCAAGTTTAATAATCGTTCTGACTCTTTATTTCTTCACTCCGCTTCTTTATTTTCTTCCGAAAGCGGTGCTGGCATCTGTAATTTTGATGGCAGTTCTCAGCCTCATAAATGTAAAAGGTTTTGTCAAGGCTTGGAAAGCAAGCTGGGTAGAAGGATTAATAGCAATAACGACATTTATCGTTACGCTGATATTTGCCCCTCACCTTGAAATCGGCATAATTGTCGGTGTTTCTTTATCATTGATTGTTTATCTATACAACAATATGAGGCCCCGTGTCGTTAGCCTTTCGATGGCGGACGATTTTTCCCTTAGGTCTGCGCGAAGATACAGCTTACAGGAATGTGGCTACATTTCTGCTTTGAGATTCGATGCCCCCTTGTTCTTCGCCAATTCTACTTTTCTCGACGATACCATCGTAAAAGTAATCGCAAAAAAACCGAAGCTTAAACATTTTCTTATCGTCTGCAACGGAATTAATGATATGGATTATTCCGGTGCGGAAGCATTAAAAAATGTCGTTGATAAAGTTCGTGCCCGTGGCTTTGGTATTTCTTTCAGCGGCTTAAATGAAAAAGTTATCAGAATCCTCGAAAGAATGGATGTTAAAAAGTTCATCGGAGAGGAAAATATATTTCCTACACAGGTCGACGCACTCGAAACATTGTTCTTTCAAACTCATGAAGCAGGCGATACTAATGTCTTAGCATGTCCCCTGTTGAATTACATGCCTCTCGACCCGGACAAAAGACAAGCCCAGAGAATCCCGCTCGTACAGAAACTTGAAAAAATGGAGCCTCACCTTGCCATTCTTACACCGACAGTTGGAACCGAAGATGCCAGGAGGTATATACTCGAAAAAAAGATAAAGAAGAAAAAACCACGCTCCTGATTATTTTTTGAATTAGTAATCTTAATAAAAAAATCTACCAATTAATTTTTGTGTGCGGAAGCAGACCGATTATTTTTTCTTTCTCTTTATTTGAAAATTTATTTCTTTTTAGATTTATATCTTTCAGTTTTACCATATTACTTATATCATCGGGTAATTTTGACAAATCGTTTTCCATCAGGTCGCAATACTCGAGGTTTACAAGGTTACCGAAAGAATTAGGCACACTCTTGATATCATCATAACTCAGTATCAGCCTTTTCAGAGTTGTTATTTTACAAACCTCCTCGGGTATTTTTCCTATTCCGTTCTCAGATATGTCCAATATTTCAAGGTTTTGCAATTTATCGAAACTTTTGGGCAGGCTTTTTACTTTATTATTAAATAAGTCAAGTTTTTTCAGGTTTGTAAGATTACCTATTGATTCGGGCAATTTTGTAATTTCGTTTCCCATTAAAACAAGTTCTCTTAGATTAGTTAAACTTGTAACCCCCTCGGGCAAAGTCTTCAGGTCTTTAAAAGAAAGATTCAGAATGTAAACTCTTTCGGGATTCATCAAAGCCGTATCGAGAGATGTGTATTCTTTGTTTTCATCTTTAACAGCATTATCTTGTGGCTCGGATGCTTTTAATTGTAATATGTTGATGAGGCAAATTGAAACAATAATAATCAGGGACTTTTTCATATCGAACTCAAATTAATAATTATATTTCATTGACACCAAATTTAAAAAGAATAATATTTAAAGCAAAATATTCTTAAATCATTTTCATTATTTTTGTCATAAATAAATTTTGGAATTAATTTGCAGGTTTCCTGTTTAGCTTATTTATTTGCTATTATATTAATATGAAAAGAATTTTTACATCATTATGCTTCTTCCTTGTCTCGATTATTTATTTAATCTTAAGCTTAAATATTAAAGCATCGGACAAATACACAATAAATTCTTCTGAAATTTTCAATTTTACCAATATAAACTCCGACAGTTCTCATTATATAGTTGCTGTTGCTGATTTAGAAAAATTAAGTGCAATTTTACATGCAAATAAGTCAATCGAATTAAAGAACCTCAAGCTGGAAAACAATAAAACGATTACTCTCGAACTGAACCGCAAAAGAAGTATTATTGATGCAAAAACTGTTTTTCTTGTTCAGACAGCAATCGGAGAAGAAAAACACAAAGCCCCGGATTTAATCAGTTATTCGGGAACTGTCGCAGGTGAGCAATACTCCAGGGCTTACTTAATCATCGTTAACGGAGAAATTTTCGGGACAATCACCGACAAAGATAAGGTCAGCTATGTAATAACTCCCGGCACCGGTAATTATCAGAATATGACAATAATTGCAGCTGCTGATAAAATTAAAGAGGATAAAAACATTTTTTTATGTTTAAGCAATGAGGTTAATAAACCGTTCGACAACAAATTCATAAAATCAACTTCTAAGCTACAATCAAAAGATTTGCTTGAAGTAAAGGTCGCGGTTGAAACCGATACCGATTTCTTCGACAACACCGGCGGCACACCGGAAAAAGCACAGGCTTATGCTCTTGCAATTTTTACCATGGTTGATGCTATCTATGAAGAACAACTTAATGTGTCTGTTTATATACCCTGGCTTAAATGCTGGACAGACAGTCACCATGACCCGTATAATGTTGGAGGTAATGCTTATGCTCTTCCCGATACAGTACGTCAATACTGGAAAACTCACTATCAAAATGTTCAAAGAGACCTTTTTCATGTAATGACTTCTGTTTCTTATGGCGGAGGCGGTTTTGGATATTTTAATGCCTTGTGCAATAAAAGCGAGTACAGCTTCAGTGTCAGTTCTGTTCAGGCAAGCCATTGCTTTCCCACATTCGCATTTAATTATGACACTTACATAGTTGCCCATGAAATGGGGCATAATTTCAATGGACAGCATACTCACAGCTGTTATTGGAAATACCCTCTCGATACATGTATAACCTCAGATGCAATAGCCGGAGGATGTCTTGATTCTTTAGTTACACCAAGACCTAATCCCGGTTCGATTATGAGCTATTGCGGCGGCACAAACGAACAATTCGGCTTGGGATACCAGGTAAGAATGCTTTTTCTTCCCCAGAATGTCGAATTAATGAGGCAGACTGCCGAAAATGCTGACTGCCTCCAGCCTGTTAATCCTGAAATTGTTTTATTAAAGCCTAATGGAACAGAATCCTATCAAGCAGGAGACAGCATTGTCATATCATGGAATTCATCGAGAGTCGGTGACCTATCTATATCATTTACCACTGACGACGGCAATTCCTGGAATGATATTGCACAGTCAGTGCTTTCTTCCGATATGCAATATAAATGGAAAGCTCCTGATTTATGCTCAAATTCCCTTAAAGTCAGGTTAAATGATGTAATTAATCCTCTTGTTGGCGATACAAGCCTCATGCCCTTTTCAATTTATAGTACTGTGCCCGGAGACCTTCTTGGCTATTACCCGTTTAGCGGCAATTCAAAAGACCAAATATGCGGAGGTTTTCCCGATGCAATACCTGTCAACAATCCCGTGCTTGTACCTGACAGGTTCGGAAGCCCTAATTCCGCTTACAAATTCGACGGAACCAATTATCTTTATATACCCGATGCCGGCCTGACAAGTGATGAATTGACCGTTTGTTTTTGGTTTAATGCTTCAGACCTGTCGAACAAGAAATTTATGGTCGGCACTAATTTTGGTCCTGCATTAAATGTATTTGAATCTTATTTCTGGGGCTTGCTCGGATCTACTTTCTATATCGGCAGCGGAAGTGGATATTTTCAAACCTGGGCAGGTGGCGCTGTAACAAACAAATGGTATTTTCTTGCTTTTGCTTATGACGGGAAGACTGTTAGGGACTATGTTAACGGCGTTAAAACAAAAACAGAAGATAAAGCGGGTCCTCTTTTAAAATTTACCACTACTCTTTACATCGGAGCAAGAAAGGGAAATGAGCCTTTCTCTGGCAGTATTGACGACATTAGGATTTATAAGCGTGCATTGAGCGACGATGAAATTTCTGCCCTGTTCAATGAAATTCCATCTTCGGTAGAAGACGATAATGATAATTCAATTGCAGAAATATATCCGAATCCCTCAAAAGATAAAATTTTTATTGGGTTAAAAGGAGCTTTAAATCAAAAAGTTATAATAAATGTCGTCAATACTGCCAGAGAAAGGCTCATTTCCCTTTCTTGCTCCGATGTAAAGAGTAGTGGTAAATTTTAAAAGAGGACCCGCTTTATCTTC
>DAHXMP010000146.1 GCA_027371665.1 Bacteroidota bacterium
TTTTAATAAGCTTGAATTAACTAAAAAATGTATAGAAAGTATTCGGAGATTCACCGAAAGAGATACTTATGAAATAATTATTATTGACAACGCCTCTAATGACGGAACACAGGATTATCTGAAACAGGAATCAGCAGAGGATATTTCAATAAAATATTTCAGGAATGACACGAATCTCGGTTTCGCAAAAGCCTGCAACATGGCAGCAAAGCTCGGCAGTTATGATTATGTAGTTCTTCTAAATAATGATACTGAAGTTACATCAGGCTGGTTAGGGGCTTTAATAAAGGAAGCCGGGGACAGCGAAAGTATTGGAATTGTAGGCGGACTTCTGCTTTATCCCGGGACTGATTTGATTCAGCATTGCGGTGTCAGGTTTGGGAGATTCACGGGTAAGTTAGCCCCGTATCATGTGAACAAATTAAGCAGTCTAAGTGAAATACCTGATGCAAAGATGTCAAAAGATTTCAAAGCCGTTACTGCCGCATGTATGTTGATTAAGAAGCCCGTGATTCTTAAAATCGGTTTGTTCGACGAGAGATTTCACAACGGGTACGAAGACGTTGATTTTTGTCTCAGAGCATACCTTGCCGGCATAAGAATCAGGTTCTGTGGTGATTGCATAGTTTATCATCACGAATCTATGACACAGACGAGGCACGACTATGACAAGGTCAATCAATCCCTCCTTGAATCAATATGGAATAACAAAATTCAGCCTGACGACGGAGAAGATATTACAAGGTTAAATTTATGGGAGATTTGGTGCAGGGAAATGCTTGTAACAAATCCCGAAGGAGTGGAATACCTGCATAAGCTCTATCTCTCCGCAACAAAGAAGAACGAGATTTATAAAGCGGAAAAATTAAAAAGAAATATTTATGAAATTCTGAATAAATTCCCTGATAATGAAAGAAGAACAACCATAATCATTCCTTTTGTTGATGATGTTTCCTGTCTTAAAAATTGTATTGATTCAATAAGGTTGAATACTTCTTCCGGCAGTTACGAAATCCTTGTAGTTGGAAGCCCTGAAAACGGTTTGGTCCCTGATAAAATTATTAATATTGTGAAAAACCTGGGTGATATTCATTTTCTTCTTTTAGACAAAATAAACAAAAATATTTATGGATATAATCAGGGAATGCTTGCTTCAAATACATATTATGTGTGTTTGCTGGATATACATGCAGAGGTTACTTCCGGCTGGTTAAACTCTATGCTCGAAGAAATGAATTCTGCAGATGATATTGCTGTTGTCGGAGCTTGCGGGATTGAAAAGGAAACAGATAAAATTTATAATACATGGTTTGAGATTGATACAAATGATTCCACTTCGTATAGGCCTTTTCAGCCTTACACTAGAACAGATTCAAATGATAGCAGTGAAGTAAGCATATCAAAAGATGTTCCGGCCGTATCAAATTCATTTATGCTGATAAACAGATTTTCAATTGTCCAATCAGGAGTTCAGGATGAAGGATTAAATAGACTCGAAGATGTTGATTTGTGCCTAAGACTTAGACAGGAAGGTTATAAAGTAAGGTACTCAGGAAATACAAAATTTTATATTAAGAATGTTAAAAACATAAACAAAGAAATCAATCCCGATGACTTACAAATATTCAACCGGAAATGGCTCGGCAAGCTGAATAGAGAAGGCTTGCCAATTGATATAAAAAAGCCATTCTATCCTGAAGAAACCAAACATAATACTACCGGAATATCTTTGCCTTTAGATAGAAAACAAAAATTAAATGATATGGATTACCTGTTTTCAATAATTATTCCGGTTCATAACAATCTTCATTATACCAAGCAATGCCTCGACGGTATAAGAAAAACAAAGGGATTTCATAAAATAGAAATCATTATCGTCGATAACGGTTCGACCGACGGGACTGCTGATTATCTCAAGTCTCTCGGCAATGATGTCAAGGTAATCACAAATAACAAAAACGAAAATTATGCTTATATAAATAACCAGGGTGCTGAAGCCGCTCACGGTCAATATCTCGTTTTTATGAATAACGACACGTATCCTTTTCCTGGCTGGCTGGATGCCTTTGCACAGGAATTTCACAACGACATAGAAATTGGTGTGCAAGGGGCGAAACTTTTATATGAGAATGGAACGATTCAACATGCGGGAATGGTTTACGGCAAAAGAGGGAACCGTGCTGAAGAACCTTACCATGCTTATTTGATGCTCGACCCGGCTTTGCCGTTTATTAATAAAAAAAGACAGGTGCAGTTCGTTACGGGTGCCTGTCTTGCGATACGAAAGGAATTGTTCAGGGAAATCGGCGGTTTCGATGAAGAATACATCTACGGCTGGGAGGATACGGACTTGTGTATGAATGTGAACGTTCATGGTAAAAAGATTATCTTCAATCCCGAAGCGGTTCTTTATCATTATGAATCCGCTACGAAGAAGCTCCGCCAGGCACAGGGAGATAACCTGCTCGATATGGATACGCCCAAAGAATTGAAAAACCGTGAGAGGTTTATGGTTAAATGGAGTAATTATCTAAAGCATGACGCAGACCAGTTCTATGCTGAGGATGGCTTGAAGCTCGAAGGCACAACACTCGTTCCTATTGACCCGGAAAAATTCCGCCGGTCTTTATCAGTTCCCAAGGCTGAATCAATTATTCCGCTAAAACAAGAGCATATCACAAGTTTTTCAAAAAAATATCTCGACATGAACTACGATAAAGCCTCGACTGTCCTGATAAAATCAACTCATGCAATAGGCGATGCACTCAATCTGACAGCCCTTGCTGCCGACATGAAAATGCAATACCCTCATCTGAAAATTTTCATATCCGGTAATGAAGTTGTCGGCGAAGTTTTCCTGTATCATCCCGGCATCGAGGGCTTCCTTCTCAGCGGAACGGATGATGAGTTGACAATAGAATCAATGGCAGATGTTGTCGTTGACTATATAAATGTCATAGCAAAAATGCCTGAATATTATAACGGTATTCCATTTAATGACATTCTCGGGAACATCGCCGGTATTAAATTTACGAAGAGAGAAATTATATATACCATTTCTTATGATGAGGCTGAGTGGGCTGAGTCGGAGATTAAGAATTTCAAAGAAGGGAAAAAGCTTGTCGGTGTTCAATTGTTTACAAGCAAAGATATTAAGCGGAGCTATCCGCATGGAGAAGCCTTACTGAAAGAACTGCTCGGGAGAGAAAGCAATTTAAGATTTCTAATGCTTGGAAAAGAAAGCTCTGAATTTCAAATGCCTGAAATTTATGATTGCGGCGGAAAATCAGTTCCGTTCAGAAGGCAGATGGCTCTTGCCTCTCATTGCGATTATTTCCTTACGATTGATAGTGCTTACTTCCATGCCGGTCATAACTTTTTCAAAAAGCCGACACTTGTAATTTTTGGCTTGACGAATCCTGCTCTTTGCGGCAATCCGGGAACCGGTTTTGCTTATGTCAGGAATGAAAGCCTGGAATGCCTGAACTGTTACTGGCGAATCAATTGCAATATCGAATGTATGAATCAGCTTGAACCGGTAAAGATTGCAGATGCATTTATGAATATCGAAAGCAGGATTATTAAAAATCATGATTTCAAAGAAACTGAATTGAAAATTTCGGGAAGTTCCGAATCCGATGAAATTTTATATAATTATTTTTTGAATAACCGTGAAACGGTACATCTGAACTTGATTGACACAAGTAATAATTTACCGGATTATTTCCGTAATGTTAATGGTATAAGTATTATCAATGGACAAAACATTGAGAAAAAGGAGCAATTGATGGATACATCAAATATGTTGACAGATGAGGAGTTCGAAGCTATCGTTGTGAATAACGGCGAGTTCGGGCTCGGTGACGAACCTGCAGCCGGAAAACTGCCTGTTCCTTTGCCATCGCCTTTAAACCTGAATCTCGGCTGTGGGAGAGACATTAAGGATGGATATGTCAATATTGATTTATATAGTAATGATTCCGCAGTTGTTGGAATGGATATTCGCAAGCTCGAACTGCCTGACGATTCTGCGGATTCGATTCTTGCAAACGATGTACTGGAGCATTTCTCTCACAGGGAAACCGATGCAATCCTTAAAGAATGGTCGAGAGCATTGAAACCGGGCGGCGAATTGACTTTACGATGTCCTTCTTTAAAACTTCAGTGCAAAGCTTATGCGGAAGGATTGTGGCCGGCTGATATTGCTTCATATATGTTTTTTGGCAGCCAGGCTAATCCCGGCGATTATCATAAAACAGGGTTCGATGAAAAATCAATTCGAAAACATTTGGAAAAAGCAGGTTTTGAAATATCGGAAATTATCGAAGATGAAATGCCTAAGGATAAGAATAATATTAATCTAAATATGACTGTGAAAGCCGTAAAACCGATAAGACAGGAATTTCAGGAAATTTCCAACAAAAAGAAAAAAAATGAAATTATGGAAGAAATGCCGATGAATGAACCTTCTTCGCTCGGAGGATTCAATTTCGATTTGGATGAAGAATCAAAAGTTCCGGAACAAAATAAAGTTGTTCTTGGAGATGTTAATCATCATCCATTGCTTAATATTGTATGGGAAGGTTCGCAATTCGTTTATCATTCTCTTGCATTGATTAACCGCGAACATTGTTCCAATATAATTGACACGGGGCTTGCAGAGGTTACAATCGTGCCTTACGAAAACGACAAATTCGTTCCCGAAGGCATTCCGAAATATGAAAAACTCAAAGGAAAAGACATAAGATATAAGCCTGATGTGTCAAAAGACATTGCCTCATTGCCTTATGTCTGGATACGCCATCAATGGCCCCCCAAATTCGAAGAGCCAAAAGGGGCAAAGTGGATTATTATGCAGCCATGGGAGTTCACGACTTTGAGGAAAGACTTTGCAGATTTGTTCATGAAAGCAGATGAAATCTGGACTCCTTCGACTTATTCGAGGCAAAGCATGCTCAACTCCGGCCTCGATTTCGATAAGGTACAGGTCATTCCGAACGGCATTGACCCTCAGCTATTCACACCTTACGGGGAAAATTATTATTTACCGGTAAAGAAAAAAATGAAATTCCTTTATGTCGGCGGCACGATTTTCCGCAAAGGAATTGACATTTTATTACAGGCTTATACCAAAGCATTCACGGCTCAGGACGATGTCTGTCTTGTTATTAAGGATATGGGAGGTGAGTCTTTCTACAAAGGGCAAACGGCAAAAGAGTATATAGAAAAATTAGCTGCAGTTCCCGAGGCTCCCGAAATTATTTATTACGATGAATATATGACGGAAGAACAAATTGCAAATCTTTACCGTGCCTCCGATGTGTTTGTATGTCCATACCGTGGCGAAGGATTTTCTCTTCCGACACTCGAAGCTATGGCTTGCGGATTACCTGTTATTGTAACTGACGGCGGTTCCACAGATGATTTCGTTGATGAGAGTGTAGGGTGGCTTATTCCTGCAGTCAAACGCTCGATTGGAGATAAAATAGGGAACCTGGAATTAACCGGGGAAGCTTTTGTTCTTGAACCGGATTTAGACAAACTGACGGTGCTTTTATCCGATATTTATAAAAATCCATCGTTGAATTTCAGTAAAGGTATGAAAGGCAGTTTCAGAGCGAGAACTCAATGGACATGGAAAAGAGCAACGGTTAAAATTTTCTCGAGGCTCGATTATCATTACGGCTCTAAGATGGCTCAGGCTGCCGAAGAAAGATTAGGGGACGACAGGGATGGAATGATTGAATTGGGTGAAGCAGATTTTATATTTGATAAGGGAGATTTTGCTTCTGCAAAAAATTTATATAACGATTCTCTCGATTCCGGAGACATCCCCGAAAAGTACAGGCTTCATGCTATTCACAAGTTGTCTCTTATAAGTATCGGAGAAGGCAATTATGCCCGGGCACTCAACTATATTTCTGCGGCAGAAGCAATCAATCCTGACCATCCTGACAATTTTTATTTAAGGTCAAAGATTCATGCATTGAAAGGCGAGTGGACAGAATCCCTGGAATTTCTTACGAGGCTGATGAACGATTGGAAGAATCTGAAATTCGATACGTCGCTCGATATCGGTCTTGACGATTTGCTCTGCGACACGGCAGAAGGGTTGTTCGAGCTCGGTGATGTCGAAAATTCACTGAAACTATACACTGAAGCATTGCACCTAAACTCTAATAACGCATATGCTTGTTATGGCTCTGCGAGGTGCTTTATTTCAGGTGAAGCTTTTGATGAAGCACTTACAATGCTCGAATGGGCGATAAAATTAAAACCGGGCTTCAGGGAAGCAGAAGAATTGCTTGCGAAAATTTAGTAGCCTGCATAATATGGCTTTTTTTGAAATACCGGCATCGGCTCTCTCACCATAAACGTAAAGCCGTTTTTTGAATATATAGGTTTGATTTCCTGATTCTCGAGGTATATTCTGCTGTCCTTGGCTTTGCATATAAAGTATGCTGGTTTGTCAATGTCTCCGTTTAAAAGCCAGCTCTCAAACTTGTCTTCAGGTATTTTTAAAAAATATGCCGATAACTGTAAGGGTATTTGTGTATAAAAATATTGTCCGTATTTGTAATTGCTGATGTCGAGCACCTTTACATAGCAGTCCTTTCCCTGCAATTTTTTATAAAATTCTATCACCGTGCCCTGCGTATATTCGTCAATCTTCGGTGCTATGAGCGGCAAAGCTGTGAAAATAACGATAGCCGTTCCTCCGAATAAATACAAAAAACCTTTCAAAAGCTTTCTCCTTTTGAATAAGATTAAAGAAAATATTATGACAGCTAAATAAAAAGCACCCGGCAATAACTCATAGCCCGACCATTGCACGGGTGTTTTTAGTATTTCTCTTGTAAATTCATCTTTGATTGAGGGAAGAATCAATTTAACATTCATTAATGTAAAAGGTAAAAAAATGAAAACCAAAGCCCATAATATGCCTGTTATTCCTGTTAGCCAAGATGTCGAAGTTTTCCATCTCAGTTCCCTGTAAATGAGATTATACATTGCATAAGCCGCAAGAAAGGTCAGCGGGAAATATGCAAGTGATGAATAGTGAATTATTTTTGTTGAAACGATTGTGAATACTATCAGCACAACGCTTAAAAGAATTATCGCCATTTTCCTGAATCCCTCCTGGTATGGACTGTCATCGGCTTGTTTCCTGAAACCCCTTAATGCAATTATCGAAGCCGGGAAGCATCCGGTTAATAAAACCGCAAAATGATAATAAAACGGGCCTCCGTGACTTGCATCCTGTGTCGTTAGTAAGCGGTACTGGTAGTTAATAAACTGCTCCAATATGTTCCCTCCGTTTATTATGCTTAGTATCATGTACCAAACAACGGAAGGCAGAAAAGATACTATTGTAAACAGAATAAAGTTTTTAGCCGGAAATTGTATTTTTTCTTTGTTGAAAAACCAGAATAAGAGCCAGCACAAAGCTGCCAATCCCCATGCTACCGGTCCTTTTGTCAGAATCGCAAGGGCGATGAATATACCTGCGGCTATCGTGCTTTTGTACTTTGATTTTATCGCCTCATTCCTTATGTACATTCGCTGTGTGAAAAATTCAAAAGTATTATAAATTCCGGCAAATATTAAAAGGTTAAACGTAGGGTCAATCAATCCCGTTTTGAAATAAAACTGGGGTAGATATGAACCAATATAAGCCAGTACCCAAAGCAATCCTAATTTTTCGTCGAATAATTTCTTTCCTATATAAAAAATAAATATCAGTGATATAATACCGATAATCGCATTTGGAAAGCGGGCTGCAAATTCATTCACTCCGAAAACCTTCATTGACCCCGCCTGGAGCCAGAAAAACAACGGCGGCTTTTCGTGGAACGGCTGGTAATCAATCCTTACCGTCATATAATCTCCCGTTACAAGCATCTCCCGTGCCGCCTCGGCAAAATTAAGCTCATCCCAGTCGAACAGGTGCACCGACCCGAGAAATGGAACGAACAGAAGCAGTCCGATTATTATTATCAGGAGATATGTTTGCCAACTATGTTGTTTATTTTCTTCCATAAATTTTATTCTCGTTTCTTCAAAATGAAGTTAACAAATTTATTTAAAAAATCACAACAATGCAGCAAGTAAATTTCAAAAAAAAGGGGTAATTTCTTACCCCTGTATTAAACTTATTCTTTTATTTTATTTTGCTATTACTATCGGTGTCAATATCCTGCTGTCATCTACAAGTGTAATAATATAATATGTGCCTGAAACTAATCTTCCCGCATCATATCCTATTGTATAATCACCGGGTGAAACCTTCCCGCTCATCAGGTTTGCCGCCTTCCTGCCGTCAACGTCAACAAGAAACATATCAATATATTTTGACCGTGTTCCCGATAATGTATAATTTATGTTTGTCCTGCTGTTAATGGGATTTGGAACAGCAGAAACATTCACAATTCCTTTGCCGCTAATGTCATCGTTAATACCTGTTGTCCCTTCGAGCCAGTTAAGGGATTTTTTTATCAAATAATTCCTGGCATCCTCATCCTGAATTATATCAGGGCAAATGGCGAGATAAACCGCTCTTTTCCCCTTATATGAATAACGTGTGGCAACTACCGTGTCGTTATCCGGGTTTAAATGTTGAAGTATCGGGTATGCTTTCAGGTAATTCGAAATAATAAGAACAGGAGTGTCATATTTGATTAGCTTGCAGGTCAGTGCCATGCCGTCACTTATCGGGTCTTTGGCTGTCCCGTTTAAGACAAATTCTCCGCCGTCTTCGCCAATCATGCAGTCTCTCTGGTAATCTACCGCTAATCCGCTGTCTCCGCTGAAGAACTTAATGTTCTGTCCGCCGGTGCTTTTTGCAATATTTGCTCCCATCAGCATAAACGGCTTTCCGGAATTAAGCATGTCCAGCAGTGCCTGCATTTCTTCGCTGGTTAGGTTGCCGTCAACTCCGCAGTTCCAGATTATTGACTTGATATTACCGAAAATACCTATATTATCAAGAAATTCTGATGAGGATATTTGTACATAATTGCTTCTTCCCGATTGAATGATTGCGTTCTGAATCGAATATTTCTGGTTTCCGCCGTCATCCATTACCTCGAAATGCTGTATATCTGCCGACATGATTGAAATTGTCTGTGAGCCTTTAATAGCATCAGAGTCATCCTTAACGCCGATTGTTACTGTAGCATCGCCAAATCCCGAAGTAGGACCGTGAGTAAGTTTTAAAGTAAAGTCGGCTGTTTGTTGTGGATTGATTGTTATTTCGCCGGTTACTTCCTTCGGATTAATTTTTCCGATTACAGATGAAGGCAATACGAGGCTTACAGTCCAGTCATCCGGTGTTCTAGTTGATTTATCTGCTGTCAGGAGAAAAGTAACTGTCGAATCGGATATGTTTTTCAGAGTGAATGTCTTATCGAATGATTCGCCTTCAGCAACGACTTTTTTGGTTTCGGGCTGGTCTGATGTTACCGTAAATTTCGGCAGTTTTGGCGTTCCTTGATAACCCATCGAAACATTCAGGATTTCTTTGTCGCTTGTCGAGTAAACCTGGACTAATCCTATAAGTTTGATGTCTTTTATCTTCCAGTTCGGGTCGAGTATATATGAAAAGTTTTGTACGAATGTTTGTCCCGCCTGGGCCGGATTTGTAAATGAACCCTGTTCACCCCAGGTGCCGCCAAGCATCTTGCGTACCACCTTCATATGCTTGTACCCTACGATAATCGGTGGAAGGTTGAAATAAGGATTATCAATATATGTCGAATCCCCGGATAAATAATTATGCTGGTCCCAGCCTGTGCCGGTCCCGGAAACGCTGTCTTCTGTTATAAAGCAATTGAAACGTAAGTCTTCGTTTAGCGTTTCGAGCATTGTTGCAGTCAGTGTTGCATTCAGTTCACGTGTCGTTTCGTTTATTGAATAAACGAGATTAACGTCAACCTTTGGACTTTCAGCCATAGACTGCTGACAGTCTGTAACCCAGTTGCCCCTGTTGAGGCAGTATGCTCCTCCGAATTGTTTCCTGTCTATTGTTCCCGATGGGAAAAATGTAATGCTCATGCCCTGTTCTAATTCTGCGTTTTCGGCTATTACCATGGAATCCCCGTTGTGTATCTTGCACCCGATTACCTGGTCGGGATACTGTTCGAGCAATTTGTCCATAATATAAGAACCGTCAACGCACCAGCCGCACCATGCCCCCGTGTGCTGTTCGAGCAAAACTCTCTTAACGGACTGGGCATCTATCTGCCCTGTGTATGCTGTAATAATTGTTATTATTAAAAAGCTGTAAAGCAAGCGAGTAAATTTAAAAATCATTTGACCACTCCATAAGTTGAAAAAACAATATATCTATATTAAATCATTTATTATCTCAACTTTTGTATTTTCCATTATATAATTTCATTAATTTATTTCAAAAAGTCAAGTGTTTTTTCAAAATATTTTTTTTGTGATATTTATTTGTTTTTTAACAGGAATATATCATATATCATCTAAGGACTGAATGTTTTCTTATTTTGAATGAAAATATATGAATCTGAAATTAACTTGTCATTTGCTTTCTCATCGGATTTATTAGCTTTTTCCGAATACGGTTATTATAATATTATGTTTAGCCGAAACAGTCATGGTATATATTATTTTGTTGTCAGGTGCTGCGGCAATGTGCAGTATTTGAGGGTTGTGAAAGATGAGTGAAACAAATAAGATTCCTGCTTCCAGAGGAATGACAAGATAAAATAATTAAAGATTATAACATTTGAAATTAAAATTTGTTATTGGTAATTTGGTAAACTTATTTTGTCATTCTGAGTGAAACGAAGAATCTAACGTGGGTATTGGTACAATTACCATGAAATTCTTAACTTCGTTCAGGATGATATATATAATTTTAGCAATTCCTAAAATTTTAAAATTCTGAATTTCAAGAAATCACTGTATAAAATATATCCCATTATATGAAAATGTTACAATAAAAATTATTATTGCCGCCCAGCCAATCATCCTTCTTTTAGAGTCCAAAACTTCATCTTCTTCGCCGATTTCCGGATGCCCGAGCTTTATAAAAATTCTCGTTACCAGTGCCCAGAAAAGCCAGCCGCCCCATCCCGACATAAACCACGGGACATAATTTTTCAGCCAGGTAAGAACAGGCATCAAAGAATTTTGCAGGAAATTGTAAAATCCCCCAGGCTGGCTGATTTTCAGTGTTTCATATAACAGCTCGAGGAGTGAACCGATGCCGATTACAATCATCAGCCACCAGGTTGTTTTAGCAACTTTTCTCTGTATTTTTCCGCCAAACATCGAATAAATCACATGCCCGCCGTCAAGCTGTCCTATCGGCAGCATATTCAGCGAAGTTACGAACATACCGAACCACCCTACATTCAGGAAGGGGTAATGATAAATCTCATTCATTGGGGGAAGAAATCCATGCGGATTGGCAAAAATTTTCGCCATTATATAATATAGAATAGTATCTCCGAAGAACAAGTCCGTATGCGGAATTTTTCCTCCGAATTTCGTCAAATAATACGGGTGTATTTTGTAAATAAAGTCAATACCCGGCAGTGTCATCAGCCCATAAACCAGAAATGCAAAACAGACAATAAATCCCGATATCGGTCCAGCCACTCCGATGTCGAACATAGCTTTCCTGCTCGTAATCGGCGAGCGTGTTTTAATCACTGCTCCGAATGTCCCGAAAGGGTTCAGGTAAACGATCGGCATCGGTATATAATATGGCAGTGTGGCATCTACCTTATGTATTCGCGATGCAAAATAATGACCGAACTCATGGGCAGATAAGAACACCGTTATCAACACGGCATATGTCAAACCGTAATGCCAGTTCAGCAGGTTAGTGAAATCTTTTCCCGCCCATTGAACGCCTGCAACTCCGACTGAAAGAAAGGTTGAAATAAATAAGACTATATGAAGTACGAACTTGTTGTCTTTCTTTGGCTTGTGTGCTTCTGCAAAACTGTATTGCTGTTCATAATAAGTCTGTGAATCGCTCATTATATATTATATATATTATTTCTTGCTATTAAATTTTTTAAAAATTATCAATCCGTTGTCTTTAAACTCGAGTAATCCGTCAGAAATTTTTACCCTCGAGTTAATATATTCGTTACCGTCTCTCGTATCAATATCGTAGAATGAACAAAAATCATTTATGGATATTTTAAATTTGAACCTGAACATTGTTTTATAAAACGTGTTATTGCAATGCCGGTGTATTGTTTTTCTTCTTTCACCGTAACCTGTCTTTACGAAATAAGCTCCGGTTGCAAGATAAAGCCCGATAACGATATAAGCTATGTTCCTTATTGTCAGGATATTTTCGGGAGCGTGAACGATGCTTGCATTAATAGCAAGAAACATTGTTCCGAACATTAGCCATAACGAGCCGCAAATTATAAAAAGAAATTTCATGTTGAATGTCAATATTATATTTCATAATATATAATTTTTTCGTGATTATATAATTTCCGTTAGCTATTTTCAGGTCTCATCTGGGGAAAAAGTATCACATCCCTTATTGAAACTTCACCTGTAATCAGCATTACGAGCCTGTCAATGCCTATTCCCAGTCCTGCAGTCGGGGGCATGCCTATTTCGAGGGCATTGAGAAAATCTTCGTCCAGGACCATTGCTTCTTCGTCTCCCGCTGCACGAATCGATGCCTGCTCTTCAAACCTTGCCCTCTGGTCACGGGGGTCGTTCAATTCGGAAAAGGCATTCGCTACTTCGAAGCCGTAAACGAATAATTCATATCTTTCCACCAAGCCTTCTTCAGTCCTGTGCTTCTTTGCCAGCGGCGACATTTCGACAGGATAGTCAATAATAAAAGTCGGCTGAATCAAATCCGGCTGGAGCTTCTGCCCGAATATCTCATCGAGTATTTTCATAGTAGAAGCGTTGGAATCAACTTCAACTCCGAGCTCTCTTGCCACAGCCAGCAAGTTTTCCCGTGGTTCGCCTTTTATATCCTTCCCGGTTAGCTCCCTGAACAGGTCAAACATTTTAACTCTCTTAAAGGGAGGAGTGAAATCAATTTCCTGCCCGTTATAATTTATTTTGTATGAATCATGAATTTTCTGGACGAGTCTGCTTATAAGTTCCTCAGTCATATTCATCATCCAGTTATAGTCTTTGTATGCCACGTAAATCTCTAAAGCGGAAAACTCGGGATTGTGCATTTTATCCATTCCCTCGTTCCTGAAATTCTTGCTAATCTCGTAAACCCCTTCGAAACCGCCCGCTATAAGCCTCTTCAGGTACAATTCATCGGCTATTCTAAGAAACAAATCAATATCGAGTGCATTATGATGAGTGATGAATGGTCTTGCAGTTGCTCCGCCATATAGCGGTTGAAGTATCGGTGTTTCCACTTCTAGCCATCCGCGTTCATCGAAGTATTTCCTTATTTCAGCAATTATCTTTGACCTTTTTATGAATGTTTCCCTTATCTGAGGATTAACAATCAGGTCAATATATCTTTTTCTGTATCTCAGTTCCTTATCTGCAAAAGCATCGTGTATCACTTTATTTCCCTGCTCGTCTACTTCCTCTTTCGGTGTCGGAAGAATTTTTATTGATTTACATAGGACAGTTGCTTCTTTAGCATGAATTGAAATTTCTCCCATCTTTGTCCTGAATACGAATCCCTTAACACCTATTATGTCTCCCATATCGAGATTTTTCATAAGTTCATAAAATTCGGGAAGGTCATCCTTACGAAAATATATCTGTATTTTGCTCGTGCTGTCCAGTATATGGCTGAAAGTAGCTTTCCCCATTTTACGAATGCTTACGATTCTCCCAGCAACGGAAACGTTTGACAAAGGTTCCGGGTTTTCATCCGAAAATGATGATAAAATCTGAGTAGCTGAATGAGTCTTATCGTATGAATACGGGTAAGGATTTATTCCTGACTCCTCAAGCAATCTAAGCTCTTCGAGCCTTCTCAGTTCCTGGTCATTTAAGTTTTGTTCTGTCATTATAAAAATAATTTTTAATACTACGGAATAACAATTCTTTTTCTTATATATTTTATGGTCCCGACTTTAACCTCGGCGATATAATCACCCGAAGGCATCCTCCTTCCTTGGTCATCCCTTCCGTTCCATACATATTTATAACTTCCGGGAGGCAGGTTACCTTTGAAAAGAACTGCCACTGCTGTTGCCTGGATAGAATAAACCGTGATTTCAATATTTTCGGTATAATCGAGGCTGAATTTAATAACCGGGGAAACATCCTCAACCAGTCCGAGCCATCTCCCGATTGTGTTCAGGGAAACGAGTCCGCCACCAGGGTTCAGCGGTCTTATCCCGGGCACATACTGTGACGAAATCAGGTTTGTATTATATAGCATCTGTTCTACACCGGACGGCAAAAATATCTCTGAAGGAAGACTGTTGATGTTTTTTACGGCTACCTGCCAGGGATTTCCTTTTGCAAGTTCCTCCTGAATTTTCCATCCGGCGGCAAATCTGTTCAGGTCATTTGATATCCTGTCATCTAACGGTAGTTTCTGCCTGAGGGCTCTTGCATAAGCACTGTCCTGGTATGGTGAATACCCGTTTTCGATAAAGCCAGGCTTAATATTTTCATTCCCGCTGCCGTTTTTATTTATTAATGTATCGCCGTATATTTTCTGAAGCGTTGTCGCATTATTGTTTCTTAAAAGTATACTTTTCTCAACGGAATCCCTCGAGGCAAATGATTTTGCTTCAGTGCGGTAAAGACCGGCAAATAACATCAATGCAATTACCGTGAGCAGATTATATTTGAAATGATTCCGAATTAACAAGTAAAATCCTGTTTAAATAATTTATTTTTTCAAATTTATTACAAAATTTATTTTAGAAAAAAAAACAAACCGATATTGAGGTCAATATCGGTTAGTGTTTTATAATATTGTAAAGTTTTTTACTTGGAAAAACTATTCAGTTTTTCTTTTTCATTATCCGATAATAAATCCCCTATAGAAAATAAGCCGTTGCCTGTTGCTTTAGGCTTATTATCATCTCGTCTCGATGGTTTTCTTTCGCTTTTATGGCTTACTTCTGAGATAAGTTCATCGGTTATTTTCGGTTCCAGTATAAGCGATTCTTCCGAAGGATTAATATCCGAGATAATAACATCAATTTCTTCTCCCGACTTGAAAGGTATCTTTTTACCTTTTAAAAGCTGTCTCATTTTACTTCGCGGCATGAAACCGTCAATATCTTCAGCTATTGTTACAATAATTCCCTGTGGCATAACCTGAAAAATAACTCCGTGAACCTCTTTGCCTTGTGGGAATCTTTCGCTCATTGATTCCCAGGGATTTGGAAGTGTTTTCTTATAGCTAAGAGATAATGTCTGTTTTTCTTCCGAAACTGATAAAATCTCTATTTTCAGTTCCTGTCCCGCTGTGAGAAAGTCAGACGGATGTTTGATTCTTTTTGTCCATGATAATTCGGAAGACCTTAACAATCCGTCAATTCCCGGCTTCAACTCAATATATGCACCGAAATCGGTTATTCTCCTGACTGTTCCTGTATGCACCGAACCGATCGGGAAGTTGGTTTCTGCATCTTTCCATGGTGAATCTTCCAGTTCCTTTCTGCTGAGTGCTATCCTGTTTCTCTCTTTATCTATCTCGATTATTGCCGCACGGACCGTATCGCCCCTTTTATATAGTTTGTTCGGATTATCAACATGTACAAGTGACAGGCGAGAGATGTGTATAAGCCCCTCTATGCCCCCAATATCAACGAAGACCCCGAAGGATGCAACAGAGCTTACTTTTCCCTCCACTATATCACCGATATTTATTTTGTTCCATAATTCTCCAAGAAGTATTTTTTTCCTGCTGACTATAACTGCTTTCCTGTCTTCGTCGTATTCCTGGATTTCATGTATCATCACTTTTATTTTCTGTCCGATTGATGACATCATTTCCTGTTCTGTCGGTGTCCTTTTGATGGAAAAATGTGAAGCCGGGAGGAACATCGGAACCTCCTTATATGCTACTCTCATCCCTCCGCGCACCCTGCCTGTAATTGTCACTTCTATCGAGGTGTTCCTTTCCTTTACATTCACCAGTTCCTCGACGACTTTTTCGGCATGGAGCTGGCGGGCGCTCTTCTTATATTCGACAACCTGCTTCTCTGCCTCAGGCTTTTCTTCGCCGGGTGTTCCTGCCTCAGGAATTTCCTTTACTTCCTTTTCTTCGACAGGATGTGTGTCCGTCTTTACCTCAACGGCAATGCTTGAAGTTTCCACGGCATCAGGCTCAACTCCCGTTTGTTCAGCCTCTGCCTGAACTATACTTTTAAAATCTATGGTTTCAGGAATTTCTGATTGTTGTTCATCAACCTGGACTTCTTCATATAATAAAGTTTCACCTGAAGTTTCAGCAGTTTGTTCATTCTCCGCCGTAATTTCTTCTACCGATGTACTGGCTTCAACCTGGGTGTTAATTTCAGAAGTGTTTGATTGTTCGTTATTAATTGTAGTCTCTTCACTATTCATAGTATCACCGACAATTTGTTATGCTCAGAAATATCACGAAGATACTTCACCATTTTTAAATTAATGAAAAAATTATTTTTTATAGAAAACAAATTTACATATTATTTCTAAATTTCTTACAAAATTTTTATAAATATGATAGTTATTTATTTTATTCGTTGTCTGCTATTGTCCTGCTGAGACTTAATAATCAACATTTAGCCTTTTATCAGGGAAATTTTATCTTCATTTAATCCCTTGAATTTTCTTTAAAAAATTTCCGTTAATTCAACTTTTTATTAATAAAATGCTTTGCTATCAGAAAAAAAAAGTTTATTTTTGTTGTTCTTTTAATGTTATGTCTTAATATTTTCGGTAAGAATAGAATTTTGTTGGGAGAGATTATGAGTGTCCATCGTTTTTACGAAACAACTTTTATCATAAATGCAGCCCTGGAAGACCCTGACATCGAAGCAGTCATTCTGAAGGTTATCGGTTATATTGAAAACCATGGCGGCCAGATTAAAGAAATCCATAAATGGGGCCGCAGGAGGCTTGCTTATCCTATTAACAAAAAATATAATGGATTTTACACGAACATAGTTTTCGAATCCACTTCCAATACAATACCTATTCTCGAACGTTTCCTCGTTCTCGAAGACACGATTCTCAGGCATTTGACATTAGTTTTACCAAAAAAGCTCTCCGATTACAGGACTAAGCGTGCTCTCGAAAGAGGTATCTCTGTCCACGATACTCTTTCCGGTAAAATCCCTGAAAAAGAAGCGGAAAAGGAAGTTGTTGAAGTTTTGCCTGTTGAAATGGGCATTATCCATGATGTCGAAGCCGGAGATGTCAATTAATTACTGAATATATTAAGTGTTATTAAATCTATAAAAATTAAAGAAAACAGATAAGGAATATAAATTATGAAAGTCATACTTCGCACCGATGTTGAAAAACTTGGAATGATGGGTGAGGTTGTTACTGTCAAGAGCGGTTATGCAAGAAATTATTTGATTCCCCGTGATATGGCTTACATTGCTTCTTCAGGTGCTATGAAAGCACTCGAAGTCGAGAAAAAACAATTCACAAAGCGTCAAATTAAAGAACGCGAAGTTGCAGAAGCAGTTGCAGGTCAGCTTTCAGACCTCCAAATCAGTATTTCTATGAAAGTCGGTGAAGAAGGCAAACTCTATGGCTCTGTCACTTCACAAATGATTGCCGACGAACTTGTCATGAGAGGATACAAGGTTGATAAGAAGCATATAGTTATTGACGAAGCCATTAAATCACTCGGTGTTTTCAGTGTGAAATTAAAACTGCATCCCGATGTCAGCACATCTCTTAAAGTCTGGGTAATCAGCGAAGAATAAAAATCAAATTTCTCTTTATATTTGCACAAGATTCTTAATTGAATCTTGTGCTTTTTTTTATTTTTAAAAGAGATTCCTTCTCTACAAGAGGGGGTAAGGGGGTGTGTAAAAACCCAATCCTATCCTCCAAAACTTAGTAATAAAAACCTAATCAAGTATGGTCAACCTTATCAGCTTATCAATGTATATCTTTTAAGGGAACATCTTCAAACCATCGTTGATTTCGGCTCAAATATAAGTCCTTCTCCCGTCGGAGAGGGATACAGGGTGAGGTAAAAAAATTAATCTAATTCAATAATGATATTTACAGGAAATGATTATTATTTCCTCATCGGTTACTTTATAAACTCATCGGTGTTCTTGTGTGATTCGGCGTGACCAAAAGCCATGATAATCATGCTTCAGTGGTTCAGGTTTTCCCAAAACTTCGAATGGTTGTTTTTGAATATCAGCAATAAGTTTGGCAATTCTGTAAAAAATCTTAATGTCTGTTTCTGCCCATCCATTGTAATCTTCCAGGGCTTCCTTCCAAAACTTAATCTTCTTCATTAGATGTCTTAAATATATCTTCAAAAGGGACCTCGATTAAATTTTTGTTGCTATTTGTATCATTAATCCCTTTCATTAAATGCTCATGATTTTTCCCCGACCTCATTAAATATTCTGTTTCATCGTAATTCTCAACCGTTAAGCGGATTTCGCCATCGTCCAGCATCTTTTTCAAATTATCGAGAAACTCATAATTGAGTTCATCCTTTGTCAATGTATAAGTAGCGTGCATTTTTTTTCACAGACATAATTTAAACATAAAACATTTAAAATCAACGTTCAATTTACAAATATAGTTTATTACTTAAATTTATTCAAATTCTTCCGCGTCCCCGAATTTATCCTCCGTCTTGCCCTCGGCGAATCAACAGACATGCTCGTAAACTCAAAACGGGTAATCCCAAAAGTAGCTCTGGAAAATGGATTTCAATTCAAATACAAAGAATTGGAAAAAGCATTATTGGATACAATTTAAAAATCTGTCACCCTGAGCGTCGTCGAAGGGTCTGCCCCCTTTTTTCAAAGGGGGTCAGGGGGTTTTTATTATTTTCTTACAAACCTTATCACAACCTCTAATCCATATTACTTTATATGGAAGAGCAGGAAGATGTCAAACTTTATAACAAAGTGAGAAAAAAGTTTTCCCTTGAGTGAGTATTTTAAGAATCTCAAGCTGAACATTAAACAAGTTCCAGTTCTCTTACAACAGATTTACCTAATTCTATTTCCTTACCATCCTCTTTTAAAGATTCAATGTGCATCTTAATAGCTTCCTTGAGAAGCCGAAGTGTTTCTTCTTCTGTTTCACCGACAACAGCACAACCGGGTAAATCAGGCACATACCCGCCGTAACTGTTTTCACCCTTTTCTATGATAACTGAAAATTTCATTTTATTTCCTCCTTACTAATTTTTGCTTGTTTTAAGATACTATGTAATGTACCGGTTGGAACATCGAGAGATGGCTTACCTGCAACTGTTACAGGACCATCCTTGATTAAATGTTTATATTGACGATGACTGCCTTTTGTTCTAACTA
>DAHXMP010000162.1 GCA_027371665.1 Bacteroidota bacterium
ATCGTCGTTATCGGTTTGGCTGCCTTCCATGAATTTGTGGCTGTATCAAAAACGCTGTACCATATATCCATATTTACCGTATTTACATCCTTAACTTTACATTTTGTGAAAAACAGTTTCATATTATCCGGAGATATTGAAGGTGTTGATTCGAATTCATTTGTATTTATCCCTGCTCCAAGATTATAAATGCTGTTTATATAAATATTATTGTCTTCAAACTCGATTAAAGCCAAATATATATCACAGGAACCATAGCCATCATTTCTGTTGCATCCGGTAAAATACATGAATTTACTTTCTGATGAAATGCAAACTGAACCTTCATTCATTGTTGTATTAATTCTCGATATAGGCTGGTTAGGAGGACAAAAATTAAAGACTTGTGAAAAAACCGAATCATCAGGTTTAATTTTCAATGCTAGCCAAACATCATGTGAATTTTCATATTGAGGAAATGAACTGAATTTATCAATTTTTAAATCATCACTTTTAAAATTGCCATTCCTTTTTGTTGTGAAGAATAAATACCTTCCGTCTTGAGTAATAAAAGGAGCATAGTCAATATCTCCTGTGTTTAATGATTTACCGGGATTTATTATTCTTACTTTTCCGAGCCAGTAATTATCACTTTGAGATAAACAGTTCGATGAAAAAAATATAAGAATTGATATTAATAATAAAAAGTGCCTAAGATACATAATTAATACTGTGTATTTTAACAATTATCATTTTTATTTACAATTTCAATCAATATGAAAAAATTTTAGTGGTCTAATATAGGAATTTATCGAATCATTAGAAAAACTTTTGGATGGTTTTGTAAATTTTTAATTATGCACCCGCAAAATATTTTTCATTATTTAGTGTCAACTAACTTAATTGTACGATTATTATTTTAATTTTTATCATGGAATTAAATAATGTTTTGAAATGAAAAAGAAAATTTTTATAAATTGGATTTTGCCTGAATTACTGCTTTTAGCTTTATTTGCAGTTTTGTTTGCTGCTTTGCCGAAGGAGAAAAAAATGGAGTACAATAAACTGACGCCCGAAGAAAAAAGAGTTATTATTGATAAAGGCACCGAAATGCCTTTTTCTGGGAAATATGTGGATTATCACGAGGACGGGACATACACCTGCAAAAGATGCGGTGCGGTGCTCTTCAAATCGAAGGATAAATTCGATTCGAATTGCGGCTGGCCCAGCTTTGACGATGCTATCCCCGGTGCGATTAAAAAAGTTCCCGACCCTGACGGCATTAGGACAGAAATCGAATGTGCAAAGTGCGGGGCTCATTTGGGGCATGTTTTCTATGGCGAAGGCTTGACTCCGAAAGATACGAGATACTGCGTCAATTCCATTTCAATGAATTTTATGCCGGTAAAGGATGACCCTCTCGATACAGGTTACTTTGCGGGAGGCTGTTTCTGGGGTGTCGAGTATGAGTATCAGCAGTTGAAAGGCGTCAAATCCGTGCGTGTCGGCTATATGGGCGGGCATACGGCAAATCCGACTTACGAGGAAGTCTGCTCAGGCAAGACGGGACATTATGAAACAGCAGAAGTTGTTTTCAATCCCGAAGAAGTGTCTTATGAAGACGTTGCCAAATATTTTTTCGAAATCCATGACCCGACGCAGGCTGACGGGCAGGGCCCCGACATTGGCGAGCAGTACCATTCTGTCCTGTTCTTTAAAAACGACGAGCAGAAGAAAATTGCGGAGAAACTAATAGATATCTTAAAGAATAAGGGGTTCAAAGTCGTTACGAAAGTTATCAAAGAAGGCAAATTCTGGGAAGCCGAGGCTTACCACCAGGACTATTATGAAAAGACCGGGAAGCAGCCATACTGCCATGTTTTTACAAAGAGGTTTTGAAGTTTAATAATTATCTCTTTGAACAAACGTCTAATTTGTAAATTAGCAGAAGGACATTATGAAATATTCAAAATATTTTGAATATACATAGCTAAGACGGGATAGAAAGTGTATAAAGGAAGAATGGATAATGAAAGCTTTTTTCAATCCTGTTCATGAAGAAATTCAAAATGATGGAAGAATCAGAAGATGGGCAAAAATTGAGGAAGCTGGTAATAAATATTTAAGAGTTGTCATTCTCGAAGATATGGAAACTATTCACAATGCTTTTTTTGACCGTTCATTTAAGGAGAAATAAAAATGCAAATAAAATACTTCCAGGATACTGATACTTTATTGATTAATTTCAATGATAATGAAATTGCAGAGACTAAGGACCTAAATGAGAATATATTGGTTGAACTCGATAAAAGCGGCAATATTGTTTCTATGACATTAGAACATGCTAAGAATGTAGCAAATATATTCGATTTATCTTTCCAACAGGTGGCAATAGCTTAAGAATTATATTTTTTGTTTCAAATTCACTAAATTTGTTCATGCTGTTTTTTAGTTTGAGTGGATTGCCATGGCAAAAAAACATTACGCACAAATATTGACTAAGGAGCAGGCAATAGCCGAAGCATGGCGTTACCTCGCAAATGCAAAAGAAACGATTGCAAAAAGCCCGATTAGTTCCACCGGAAAACTCTACACTGTTGCCAAATACGTGAGGGAAGGTGCAGGCATTGCTTATCTTGCCGCATTGAAAGCTATAGACGGCTGGCTTATCGGGAGCGGTGTACCTTATGACAAACTGCCAAAATCAATCGAAGAATACTGGCTTGCAAAAAAGAAAATACCTCAGAACGGGAAGTTCACAGACAATCTGACATTAGCTTATCAAAACCTGCATATAGCCGCTTATTACCATGCACAGATTGATATCAACATCATCAAAGACGGTTTAATCGCAGTAAAAGAAATTATCAAAATGCTTGAGAAATAATTATAAAATACCCGCTCCGATTCACACCGGAGCGGGCTTTGAGCAATTTATTATATACTTATTTTCTTAATCCAGCGGGAAGTAGAAAATGTCGTTGTCGTCCTGCCTGTGAGCAGGGTTTTCGCGGATTACCTTTTTTTCGATAATAACTTTCTTCTTTTTCACTACAGTCGGCTTGCCGTGCCTCAGGCAGTTTAGCAGTCGGTAGTAGTTTTTCCTTCCTGCTGTGCAGCCTGACTGTATGGTGCCAGCCCTGATTTCGTTGCCTATTATATTGCAGTTATCGTCGAGAATAGGTGTAATTACGATTTGCTCGTGCTTTATGGCGTCGCCCCTTATGATTTCAGGGAGCTTGCCCAAGCCGACAATCACGATTTGGCATTTCCTGTCGAGAACTACGGTTTCTTTTTCATCTTTCTTAGTAACCTTCATCTCGACTTCGTCTTCATCAGGGTCAACTTTCGCAATAATATTTGTCTTTTCAGGGTCGAGGCTCTCCATACCGATTGTAACGGGTTCTTCCGTGCCGAACTCTTCTTCCTGCCCGTAATGGTCGAATACGATATGCTTCGGTGGGGGAGGAGGCATCAGAGGCATACCGGGTATGGTAACAAACGGCTTGTTTGTGTCAACCGGCTCCTCTTTTTTCGGTTCCTTCCACGTAACATGTACCGTAGAATAATTCAGAGACTCGAGCAAGGATAGCCTCCTCTGCTGAAGATTATCCACTTCGGTGGAGAGCTTGTCAATTTCGTATTTCATCACGATTCTGTCGTTGACATCCTTCGAAGCAGCGTAACTCTCCCGTAGATTTTTGAGAGCCTCTGTTTTTTCGTCAATCTTTGAGAGATTAGAATAGTAAAGCTTCGTGTACGATTCTTCATCCGAAACATTTTCCTCGATTATGTCATTCTTGAATGTTTTGTCGAAATCATTCTTTAAATTATTGAAAAAGGTGTACGGTACACGAATCTCGTAGTCTGCCGTGCTATTCTTCTTCACGTCGGTATCGTAAGAAGAAGTTTTGACGAAACCCTCGAACTTCTTAGCCAGCTTGTTAATCTCATTGTTTGTATTCTGGTAATTGTCATTGGTTATGACAATATCGGCGCGCTTCTGGTAAGGACTAATCTCCTCTTTGTTGAGCGGCTGAGAGCTTTTGCAAGAGACGAGAAGCATCAATCCAGCATATAAAGCCAGCAAAAGATATATTTTTATATTTTTCATAATATTCACTTCAAAACAAAAAATACAATTTATCAAAATGTATAATATCAGTCAACTGTATTTGTTTGGGGACATTTTTTACACGGCTTCGGCTGATGGAAAAAGTCGAAAGTCTTAACCGGATGTCTCTTACCTGCTTTGTTGTCCTGTGATAATCCAAGCATAGACGGAGGCGGCACCCTGTCTAAATATGCGTTGATGTCGCATGTATCCTGTGTGCAGTAAATAAATATAACTTTTGCCCCAAGTCTTATAAATTCTGCTATTTCATGTGCCTGGTATCCGTCGCCGACAACGACAACGCACTTAGGATTCTTCTGAATCAATTCTGCTACTTCAAAACTCGCCAAACCATGTTTATAATATTTTCCGACAATTATTGTTGCGTCATAGTCGAGGAACTTTGAAAGCTCTTTTAATGAAAAGAATTTTCCGTCAATTTTAACGTTGCCCTTGTTTGTTTCTTTAGCAGTTCTAGCAAATTGGAGGACATCGAAACCGCAGAAGCCCTTTCCTACGAAAACATTAGCACCGCGATGAATAAATTCCTGGACCCAATTGCACGAAAAGCCGTAAGCATCAACTTCGACGAGTGGCTTATTGTGCAGTTTCCAGCCTGTGTCAATGTAGTTAAGGATATTAAAAGGCTCCTGTGCTTTGTTTATTTTTATGCGTGCTCCCATTTTGATAAAATCGAGAGTGTTACCGCAACAGCAATGACAGGCATAAACAATAACATTGCTCTTTTTATCTGCCGGAGCATAATTGATGAAAGAACGGATTTCAAAGTCCGTGTAATTTCCGCAGTCAACCAGAATGCGGGCTCCTTTTTGTGCGAAATCCGCAACACTCCAGTCGCTGAAGCCTCTTGCCCTGACAACAACCTGGTAAGGGTCTTTTGCATAGCCGATAAGCTGGGAGACGTCGCAGTCATCCTCCTTTTTATCCAAAATAACTTCGGCTCCCTTGGAAAGGAATTCGGACAAAGAGTAGTTGCTGTAGCAGTTACCCATAAGAGTTTTCAAGCTTCCCTGGGGCTGTTCTATTTCTCCTCCCGATTTGGCTTGTTCTTTAGTTTTGAGACTGTCTGCGGCTTTTGTTTCAGCCGGTTTTGTTTCGTCACCCTTTTGGCACGAGACAAAAATGAGAGTAATGAATAATAAAAGAGATATTACCCTGAAAATTTTGCTAAACATGTAGCACCTTATATTTAATGAAACAGGTTTAATTTCAATTAATTATTAAAATACAAATTCCTGCTTCCCCTTTATGACTGCTGAAAATAACAAATAAGAATCAAACCTGAACGGTTTAACTGTCTGAGAAGAATAAACTGAAATGAATGTAGTAAATGTTTTTACCTTCTTCATTATATTTGATGTACCTTCTCATGCTACCCCCTCATAGAGAATTTACAAATTGAAAAAAAGAGCTTCCCTTGCTTTTATATTCCTGTGAACTACAATTATAGTGAAAATTATCGAATTAACAAAATGTTTTCCACATTTTTTCAACATTAATTTTTTGGTTATATTTCATCATTTTTGGTTATAAGTATTCAGAATTTACTGCAAATCAATTTAATTGATAGGTATTTAAGAAATTTTATATATAGAATAATAAAATATTAATTTTAAGAAGTGATTATATATGAAAGTGTTAGATGATTCAAATAATCTGAGAAAGAATCGTCCTATTGATAAAATATTAATTGGCACAGACATTGTAAAAATAAAACAGGATTTGCAATTTCGAATCCCACAAATAAAATGGGCAAGCTCCATTGCAGAAATGAAGACTTGCCTCATCGGAGCCTTATTGGAGACTTGTTGCTACCCCACAGCCCCAGTAGAGGCTCCTTTTTATTGAAGCAAACGATATGCCATAATGTAATATTATGAATTTGTAAAGGTTATCTGGTTTCAGGGCAGAAAATTCTCCTGAATCCCCCTTTTTCAAATATGAAAAATATTACAAATTGATGATTTATTTGAGCCTGAATTGTATCGGGATGCTTACCCACAATCCTACAGGCTTGCCGTTCTGTATTGCAGGAGTGAATACGGAGTTCAACACGGCTTTGACTGCCGCTTCATTCAAAAGCTCATTCTCCGAAGATTCAACGATTGATTTCAGAGGCTTCCCGTCAATGTTTACGAATACCCTGACAATGACTTTGCCCTGTACACCTGCGGCAATGGCAAGCTTCGGATAAACAACCATTCTCTGTAATTCATCGAGGTTAATGTAAGGCTCTTTCTCAACTGCTACGAATGTATCGGGGGGAATTTCCGACTCGCGAACGGAAACATCCACAGGATTATTATTCAGATTAACATCCGAATTGAGCGAAACTAATTCATTATCTGTCCCTGTAGTCGGCAGTGCATGTCCAATATCATTGATTGAAGCAAAATCATTGTCGCCTTTAATTAATGTTTCCGGTACTGGAACAGGATTTCCGGCTGTTGATGATATTCCGTGATATATAGCTGAAGGAAGTTTAGGCAATGGATTTGTGGGTTTATCCGGGTAAAATCTTATGTCTCCTTTTATTGGCGGAAGAAGTTCTATCTTTGATTCTCTGCTCCTGTATTCACTAATAAAAGCAACATAAACAAGCATGAGAACCGTAATGAAAGCCAAAGCGGCTACAAAAGCTTCGAGAGTGTTTCTTTTGGCTGACTCCTTAAGCTCATAAGCACCGTAGGCTGATGATGCCGGTACTGCTATCGCTGTTTTCTTAGTCATGACGGTAGTCCTCTTATAGTTCAACAACTCTCATACCTAAGACACAGGAAAAG
>DAHXMP010000172.1 GCA_027371665.1 Bacteroidota bacterium
TCTTGCTGGAATAGAATAAAAAAGAAAAGTAAAAATAAAAGAAACGAATAACAAAGTAAAAGACTTTTTCATAACTCACCTTTGAATATTTGTAAGCGTGGTCTTACTACGTACACCGATTAAAATCGTCCAAAATTTTAGATATGAGATACGATAGAAGGCACGCCCCGACTGGGGTGTTTTCCTTTTGTTTCTCATATCAGGTTTCTTGGACGATTCCTAATCGGAGGACAAAATGTGAAAATACCCTTTTTAATTAATAATATTCCAATTATTCAAAGGTGAGTTATGAAAAAGTCTTTTACTTTGTTATTCGTTTCTTTTATTTTTACTTTTCTTTTTTATTCTATTCCAGCAAGAGCTGAAACTAATTGGAATCAATATTTTCATTGGCCCTGTGAAGTTGGGGTTGAACCATGGGCACCCATAAGCGATACATCATGGTATGGACCTTATGAATATAATCTATGTATGGATTCACTGCAAAATATTGATATTGGATGCCCTAACTCGACAGGATGCTGTTTCAAAATAATCTATTATGATTACACTCATCACCATAAATTAGTGAATGGTCAAATCGTCGCCGACCATTATGCAGTGTATATAGCAGCCATATTAATGACAAACGGCTCAGGCTGCGAAAATTGCGATAAAATAAAAATAGCAGATTTATTTTATCAAAAATTAATCGAATGTAAATTTTACCCGGGCTGTTATTTATATGACCCGGATTTTCTAAATCTTGACAGTGTAGAATATAAACCCGGCAGCTACGATGTCTGGATGATTACCAAGGGCCATTGCAGAAATATTCAAAATTATGATTCAATTTGCAGTGATAATTGCTGCTGGAGCAAATATTATGTTCATATTAATCGCTCAGGTTATTATGACGGATTCGAGAAATATCAGGAATCAAAACCATTGTCTGACACCTGTTATTCAAATCCTCAGACATGCACATGGTATTGCAATGAGTTTCCATTTGAAGAATGGTTAGAAAGCTGTTGTGATTCTATACAGGTCAGCCACACTATTATACCGGATAGCTGTTGTGTAAATATCAGTGTTTACAATCCCTACTGCTGGGCTCCCGCACCGAAAGCGGTATTTCAGAAGTTCAATACACTGAATGGGCAATATGAAACCGAACAATCTATAAATTGTCCTTATGGTTCTACCGTTAATTATACTATGTGCCCGGCAAACGGCAATCATTTTGTAAAATACAGGGTGAAAATTGTGAGCGAGAAGAATCCTGATATTCCTGATTGCGGCACAACATTCGAAGAAGGTAAAACGATGTACACCGATTCCGTTGATTTATCAACCTGCTGCCGCTGTGATTCAGCTTCTGCGGGCTGGCTCACAGTGCTCGTTGCCAATGACACGACTTGTGGTACAGGATGTAAAGTACATTTTGAACTCAATATTGACAGCTCGGTTACATGTTTCAAATATTATGTCGTGGAAGACGAGCACGGCACAAAAGGCATGCCTCCAAAAAATATTGAGACCGAACCAATATCTAATTCCAGTTTTTGCCTCGACAAAGGAGAATACGGAACTGTAAAAGTTTACCTGCTGCAACATCTGGGAGAGAATCTTGACTCAGCCTGCATCATTACAAAAGGAGTGGCTTGTGACACGGCAAACGAATGTTGTCCCGAAAATCACAATGACTGGCTGACGACATCCGTAGTTTATGACACAACTTTTTCGGATACCTGCTGCCGTGTGATAATGAATTTACAAATCCCGGATTCTATTACATGTTTTCATTATTATTATGTGCAAGACATAAATAATAATTATTTGACAGGCTATAATAATTTGGAAACACAACCAATTGATTCAGTCCGGTATTGTCTTGGTACTGGAGAATCGGGATTTCTAAAGGTTACTTTAGTAAATAATTATGAAAACATGGATACTACTTGTATAATAAATAAAGACGTTAATTGCCCATTTTATTATATGCCTCTATGCAGCCTTACATGTGATGAACCCTGGCATTCAGTGGATTCTACTGATATAATACAAATTGATATAGGTTGTACAATGAAAGTATATTATACATATAGAACTGCATGCCCAGATGCACCCCTTGGGAATTGGCAGGAATTATTTATTCTTTACATTGACTATAATGGTTGCGGGAATTATAGTAGTCAACAGCTTTTTCAAAAAGCCTTTGAGTATTTAGTACAGAGAGATCCTATGGGATTTTCTCCAATGCCTGGAGATACAGGTTGTTCGGAAACATGGAAAATTGGTGTCGTTTCATGCTGGAGGATAATGATGATAAATGAAGGTTCACCATTATGTAGTGATTCTGCCTGTTGTGAACAAATATTAAAAGTTTGCAGAGATAGCAATAATGTTGTAACTTATGAAACAGTTAAACCCTGGTTAACATGGGATTCTTTAACCTGTGAACCTCTACCGGATAGCGGATATATTGATCCAAATAAATGTTATTCAATTTGTGCATGGCTAGCAAATTTATACGGATTAGTAGGCCCTCAACAAGGTATTATTGAACCATCATTAAATGTTATTGATTCTTTGACAGAAAGCACTCAATTTATTGTACAAAATAAAAATGGTATTCTTAACATATCACTTAAATCAAAATGCGGTGAAAAATTGAGAATAGATGTTACTGATGTTTATGGTATAAATTGGGTATCTTATGAACAATTATCGATAACCGGAGAAATGAATTTCAAAATTGATTTGCATAAACTTGATCGCGGGTTTTACGTTTTCAAAGTTTATTGCAATAATAATTATATTGGCAATAGCAAAATTATTGTTGAATAAAAGATAATTGCAGGAAAGGTTGATTTCAACCTTTCCTGTAGTTTTATTATATTTAAGGTACAATTATTTTTGGATTTTAAAATGATTAAAAAGTTCATTATAATAATATTATTATTTACAAGTACAATTTGTGCTTCTAAGAGTATTAAATGGAAGCAAGTTTTTCAAGCAGACAATGTACATTTTATCGGAATAGATAATTCTGATTCTAATTATTGCATGGCTTTAGCTACTAATGTTACAAGAAAGGTAATGGTTAAATCAACAGATGGGGGAGAAACCTGGTTTTATGCTTTCAAAGATTCAACCGTTACAAAATGGAAGAAAGAAGGAGAAAATATATCATATCCAAGCCATGATTTTTGTATCATTTCTCTCGATTCAAATTCATTTTTAAAATCCGTCGATGGAGGAAATACATGGAATGAATATCAAATAAATTTGCCTTATTATCTTTTTGGATTTGACGAAGTAGATATGTTTGATGAAAATAATGGTGTAATGAAACAACAGCATTATTTAGCAATTTCACATGATGGTTTCCAAACTTGGGACACAATATTAGCCCCAGGTGGATATTATGTTTTTAATGTTGCTATGGCAACATCAAATTCTATATGTGTTATTTCAAGAGATATTGATGGTAGCCCTGATTTTAATGAAAGATTTTACCGTTCTGATGACGGAGGTAATACATGGAATGAATATCCTCATCCTGATTATAGAATACCTCAAGCTCTTCAATTTGTGGATTCATTAACAGGTTATGAAGTCGGTGGTGAAAGTACAGGTATTGGCCAACAACGAACAAATCTTGTTTTTAAGACTACAGATGGTGGCCATTCGTGGGAAGAAGTGATGGATACTGTTATTTATATATCTTTTGGTTTGCAGAAGCTAGATTTTTACGATAAAGATAATGGAATTGTCGTTGGGCAGTTCGGCTCTGTATTTTGGACACATGACGGTGGGCAATCCTGGATTTTTGATTCATGTGGTTTAATTTGGGATAATATACCAGCAACTATGAATGTATGTTATATAAGGAAAAACAGGGCTATTGTAGCTGATTATAACGGTAGAATTTTTATATCTTCGGAAGATACGACCGATGTTGTTGATAATACACCGCAAGAGACTGGCGAATGCTTGCTTTATCCCAATCCTGCGTCGAATTTCATCAGGATAAAATTACCTATAACAAATTATGGGATTCAAAAAATCTTCAATTCTTTCGGGCAGGAAATAGAGGGCATAAAGCAAAAGAGAATTACTGAAAATGAAATTGAATTCGATGTGTCCAAGCTTCCTGCAGGTGCTTATTTTGCTGTCATAAAAAGCAAAGAGAAAATATATTCAAAGCCCTTTGTGGTGCTGAGGTGATGAGGATTGATATAACAAACGTTTACGGAACAATTTTGAAAATATATGAGCTAACGACTAAGAAAGGTTATGTACTCTGTGATATTGACACACATGACTTTGAAAAAGGTTTTTATCTTTACAGGATATATTGCAATAATAAACGAATCGGATATGGTAAATTTGTTATAGAATAATTTGAATTAATTCCGGAAAGGCTAAAAAAAACCTTTCCTGTAATTTTTTTTAAAGGAAGTAAGAATATGAAATTTCCGAAGTTAATAAAATACTTAACTTTCATAATTTTAAATTCTTTGGTTGTGAACGCCTATCATGATAATTGGAAACAAGTTTATGAAGTAACCGGAAATCATATTATTGCTTTTTCCAATGCTGTTTCTAATTATATTATGGCAGTAGCACAGAATGGGAGTTTAAAAAAAATAATAAAAACAACTGATGGTGGAGAAACCTGGAAATATGTTTATAGAGATATTGATTCTTTTATTAATGGGAAATGGCCAAAGTATGCTCGTGATATAGCTTATCCAACAAAGAATCTTTGTATTGTTTCGCTCGATACAAATTCTTTAATGAAAACAACTGATGGAGGTGAAACTTGGAATGAATATCAAGTTGAAATTCCTTATCAACCACTTGGCTTTGGTGATATTGATATGTATGATTCAAATAATGGTGCAATGTTTTCCGATAGATATGTTGTTGTTTCTCATGACGGATTTAAAACTTGGGATACCTTACCATCCCCTCAAGGTTTCATGATTTATTGTGGTTCAATGGCATCTCCGAATTCCATTTGTGTATTATCGAGAGATATTGATGGCAGCCCTGATTTTAATGAAAGATTTTATCGTTCCGATGACATCGGAAAAACATGGAATGAATACCCTCATCCTGATTATAGGATTCCCCAAAGAATAAAATTTGTAGATTCATTAATTGGATTTGAAGTTGGTGGAAAAAGAACAGGATTAGGTAATCAACAATATGAATTAATTTTTAAAACTTCTGATGGTGGGCGAACATGGGAAAAAGTTCTCGATACAATAATCGGTTATTCATTCGGCTTGCAGGACCTCGACTTTTATGATAAGGATAATGGTATTGTTGTTGGTCAGTTCGGTGCTATTTTCTGGACGCATGATGGCGGCAAAAGCTGGCAATTTGACTCAAGTGCTGCAATATGGGATGGAATACCTCCTACTTTGAGCGTTTGTTATTTCCGAAAGTACAGAGCTATAATAGGCGATTTTATGGGAAGAATATTTATGTATTCAGGTGACACAACTGATGTTGTGGACAATAAACCGCAAACGGCAGATGATTACCTGCTTTATCCAAATCCCGCAACGAATATCGTGAGAATAAAAACACCATTATCCGAAAATGGGACACAAAAAATATTCAATTCTTATGGGCAGGAAATCGAGGGCATAAAGCAAAAGAGAATAAACGAAAATGAAATTGAATTCGATGTGTCCCCGCTTCCTGCCGGTGCTTATTTTGCAGTCATCAACGACAAAGGAAAAATACATTCAAAGCCCTTTGTGGTGATGAGATGATTAAATGATTTTATAAATAATGTTTAATATTTAATAAATATCAAAATTCTGTTATTTTAAAAAAAATTTGTATTTTCAGTTTCGGTTTTCTCTTTTTGTGATCCCGATAGGATTCGAACCTATGACACCAGGTTTAGGAAACCTGTGCTCTATCCAACTGAGCTACGGGACCATATAAAAAAATAATTTACAAAATTAATTGATTGTATCATTTCCGGCAAGCATAAATCTTGAATTCGGGTATTCATTCATATGGGCATTAAATACAACCTGAGCTACGAAATTCTTAACATGCAGGCTTTCAATCTCGCCAACTCCCATCATTATTGCCCTCTCGATAAGCATTTCGATGTGTTCATTCCTGATTATCCCGAGTGATTGCAGTTGAATCAATTCACCCCAGGCTTCATCCGTAAATAATTCCCTCTCGACTTCATGGAGTAACCTGAATGAACAACAATTTTCCTGTGTTCCGGTAAAAAGCATTTTTTCGGGCATGTCAACCCTGTCAACGAGCCAGCTGAATGCAGTAGATATTTCGGATTTAGTATATCCAAGCTTCTTCAGCTTATCAATATCAATTTCGTTTATCTTTTTATTTTGTCGTAGTTCTGCTATAACATATACGATAATTTCAATTATCTTTTCGTACATAATTTCTTTCTAATTGGTAAATCAATTTTCTATATATTTTGTCTCCAAATAAAACATTTGTTTTCTTTTTTCAACCGAATTATCATTATATCCTATTATATGTAATGCTCCGTGAACTGCAAGTCTCATCAATTCCTTCGTCATAGAAACCTTAAATTCTACTGCCTGTTCCTTAGCCTTACCTGTTCCAATATATATTTCACCTTCAATTCTATTTTCTCCGAGTTGAAACGAAATCACATCCGTAACATAATCATGACTCAGATATTTTTTATTAATCTTACGAATTTCATCATTATCAAGATATATGATATTTATTTCAGCCTGCTTTTTCCTTTCTGCCTTTAAAGCCTTTATCACAGCTCTCTCAACTTTTGATATTGGCAAAAACTCCATACTGCTGCTGTTAAAAACTTTAATCAAAAAAGCCATTTCATTTGACGAAAATATTTGTTTTATAGTTTATATTAATTTTCAGTTGACTATCATTCATTCCAAAATTTCTTCGGTAAGTGATAGCTGCATTGCAGCCATTAAAACTGCAGGATTTAGCGTTGCGAAGTCCGCATTCAGTATTTCCCTGCTTATATTTGTGAACATCGAGCAGGTACACTGCCTCCCAACAACCAGGCTCGATACGTGCGTTTCGTTAAAGAATACAAAAATCACCTCGTCAGGTTCAAATACCATAAAGGAAAGACAGTCATGTAATTCAAAATATCCATGATGAGTCTGAACAGATATTAATACACCTTCTTTTTTATTACTTAATTTTACGTTGTTATTTATTGTCAACACAAGTGATTGATTTGATGTTTCATTGGTTAACCTCAATGTCCATGAGTTTTCAAATCCTTTAGCCGTTGCTCCAAGTACATTTGATATTTTATTAATATCTTCCCCGCTGAATCTATTTACCATTAAACCGCCTTTACTGAACTGTCAAAATTGATAACGGTAAATATAATAAAAAACAGACAAGATATTTCAATAATTAATCATATTTTTTTCTGTAAATTTAAAAATAATTTAGTGTATTTATCTTAATTAGACCTCTGATGATATTATAAACAAAAAAGACTGAACCTGCTTATCAGGATAAGCACAAACGATATAAAAAAAGGACAATCCCAAAGCCCCTTCCTTTCTGAACCTTTAATTCAGAATGAAAACGACTTTAAGATTGCCCCTTATTGAAAATATATAGAAACTTAGTTTCTAGTCCATTGATTCAATAGATTCGGCAATAATAAAGTTTAATCCGTTTTTACTCGTTTTCTTACCGATTATTCCGACATATTTATTGCTGGCGTATTTAGCCAGGTTTTTCCCGCCGAAAGTACCATCAGTATTAAAAACAAAATAAATTTTTGCCCTTTTTCCTTCGCCTACAACAAACACGATTGGGTCGCCTTTACCTGCCATAGTTATTGCTTCTTCTTTGCTGACCCTGCCGTCTCCACCCATAAAAATACCGGAAAGACTTGCAATTCTGCCCTTAATCGGTTTGGCAGATTTTGCTTTTGAAGATGTCTTGTTTTCCTTGCTTTCCTTTTTTATTTCTGTTGATTTTGGTGGAAGTACAGGCATCGTTTTTTTCTGAGTTTCAACCTTATTTTCCTGGGTTGACTTTGTTGATGAGCCTCCTAAAGTTTTCTTTGTACCCTGTCCGTAAACAGAAGTAAAAAGAAAAACCAGGACAACACTTACTACTGTCAGAATTTTCATCATTATGATGTCTCCTTATTTGGGTTCTTCTGTTTTAATTTTTTTCTTGTGAACCTTCTTCGCTTTCGGTTCTTTCTTCGCTTTCGGCTCTTTCTTTTCTTTCTTCTCTTTT
>DAHXMP010000192.1 GCA_027371665.1 Bacteroidota bacterium
AATTCTTTCTTTCTTTATATATGATATGGCAGTCTTAATTGTTTCCTCACGCTTACCAAGGTTAGCTCCGATGGAAAGCAGTGTAAACATATTGGCTGCCGGTTTGTGTGTTATTTCGGTCATTGCCCTTTTCTTGTCAAAGTCTGTTCCGCTTCTATGAATTTTACAACATGTCGAATAGGAACATTCATTTTCCTTACACGGACAGATGCTTTTTCCAAATTGGGAAATTTTTCCATTGCCATCTGAAGAATTTCATTAGCAATGGTTTCAACGAGATTATATCCTTCGTCTGCTGTAATAACTTCCTCGATGCAGAAAAATGCTTCTTCATAATTGAGTGCGTATTTCACATCGTCGTTTATTATTGCTTCTGTAGCATCATAATATAAATCGAGGTCAACCTCGTATTTGCCTCCGATGGTTTGTTCTTCTGCCTTAACGCCATGGTTTTTGAATATTGCAGTTACAGGCTACACGAGCATGGGAATTGAAACACTGCTCGAAAAATGTAAAAATATCGAGCAATTATTAGGAAGAATACCTCGTGAACGTTGGCATGAACGTGAAATTGACATTGACGTTCTTTTATATGGTAACGTTTGTTTCAAAACCAAAGACGTTACTATACCTCATCCAAGGATGCACGAAAGGCGTTTCGTGCTTATTCCTGCAGCAGAAATAGCCGGTAAAGCCGTTCATCCGAAACTGAATAAAACTATTAATAAGTTGCTTGATGATTGCAAAGACAAGGCAAGAGTAAATTTTTATCATTGAATTTTGCAAAATTCTTTGCATCCGTTCGGAAATTTCAATAATTTATAACAATGAATATAACTGATGATATAAAAAGGCAGATTCTGCAGAGAACCGATATTGTCGAAATTGTCGGTGAGGCAATTGATTTAAGGCAGAGGGGAAAAAATTTTCTCGGTTTATGCCCTTTTCATAATGATACACATCCTTCACTAAATGTTTCGAGAGAACTTGGAATTTACAAATGCTTTTCCTGCGGTGCCGGTGGAGATGCAATTACCTTTTTAATGGAATATCACAGGCTAAGTTACATCGAAGCCATGAAACTGCTTGCCAATAAAACCGGGATAGTAATTCCTGACGAGAACTGGCATGAAAAGGACAATGCCCGAACAGATAAATATGAAGTGGCTTTAAATGCACTTACTGCGGCAACGGAATTTTATCAAAGAAGCCTTTACACTCCAACCGGCATGATTGCAAGAACTCTTTTTACAAAAAGGGGTTTTTCAGATGAAACCATAAAAGAATTTTCTCTCGGTTATTCTCCCGATTCATGGGATGCCACGCTTAATGAACTTAAAAAACAGGGATTCAACGAACAAGCCCTCGATGATGCGGGATTGATTGTCAAAAATGAATCAAACCAATCGTTATATGACAGGTTTCGAAACAGGGCAATGTTCCCAATCCGGGATTACCTGGGTAAAATTATCGCTTTTGGAGCAAGACAATTAGACGTAAACGATAAACTCGGCAAATATATAAACTCACCTCAAACAATTGTATATGACAAAAGCAGGACTTTGTATGGTTTATTTCAGGCTAAGAACGACATTCGTTCGCGTAAATCTGCAATTCTGGTCGAGGGATATGCCGATGTTATTTCCATGCACCAGGCGGGATTTAAAAACACAGTCGCATCAAGCGGAACTGCTCTTACAAAAGAGCAATTGGATTTATTAAACAGGTATTGTAAAAAAATATATATTTCTTATGACGGTGATAGTGCAGGCATCGAAGCAGCCGAAAGGGCACTGGAAATTGCACTGGATAAAGGCTTTGACCTTCTAATTGTCAATCTGCCTAAGGGTGAAGACCCCGATAGTATAGTTCAAAAGCACGGGAGCAGGCTTTTCAATACATATCTTGATAATGCCTTGTCATTCCTCGAATTCAAAATCAGCATATTAAAAGCTAATGGCTCTATCTCTACTCCGGCAGGAAAATCGGAATCGGTTCGTTCCCTTATTAAAATTATTTCAAAAATCCCCGACCGGTTTCAGCATGACGATTATATAAGGCAGCTATCAACTCTCATTGAAATCAGCGAAAATCAATTGCATCAAATTTACGATGATAAAAGAACGAGCGAAAATTACGGCAGGAAAAAACAATCAGTTAAAACAGAAATAACCAGTCATACCTTACAAAAAGAAACTGATAAGGAGATACCTGAACAAATAAACAGTGAAAAAAATAATCAGATGTATTCTGAAATTATTATCGAGGAAAAAGAAATCATAAGAGCAGCTTTAACTAACAAAAAAGTGTATGAACTTTTAACAGATAAATTCGAATCGGTAGGCGAAAAATTTATCAGTGATGTTGGGAAGAGGCTTTTTGAATTGATTATGTCTCATAAAGGAGATTTTATTTTAAATGATTTGCTCCATGATGAAAACATTCGGGATTCAGACAAGCAGTACCTGACTCTAATCACGATGAACGAAGAACAGCCAAGTAATCATTGGGAAAAGTTCAGAAATAATCTGCCCGAACAAGATTTATTACGATACATTAAAGATATAATTTATAAACTTGAAGAAATTAATATTAATAATGAGCTTGACAGAATTCAGAGCCTCGTTAAAAAAGCACCAATAGAAGAACAACTCGAGATGGCAAAAAAAATTAAGGAATGTAACGAAAAATTAATTAAATTGAAAAAGTTTTATGAAATAGAGTAATTCTCTTTCCCGAAAAAAATGAAATGAAAAAGCAAAAACACGAAACTATGGTTTCAAAATATATTAACCGGAAAAAAATACGCAGGATTTTGGTATCCAAATCATTTCTGGGTTCAATATTTTTTGCTATTGCTATGTGGATATATACATCGTTAAATGCTGATTATAAGACATTTGTAGATGTTCCTCTGAAAATTAAACTTCCTAAAAACATTGCAATTGAAACTCCTCTGCCATCTAAAATTTCCATTAAGGTACAAGGCAGCGGATGGGCAATTTTTTACCTTGACTTTTTCTCAACTTCTGCCGATTGCATGATTAATCTTTCGGATAAACCGATAACTGAAGGCAGTATTCAAATAACAAGGAGCGATATCATCAAAGGAGCTGAAAATTTCCTGAATGTGGAACCGATTGACGTATTGCCTGAAGTTCTGGAAATCACTACCGGTTTGATTACTCATAATTCGGTACCTGTCAAACCAAATATTAGGCTCAATCTCAAGGATGGATTTTCAGAAGTTGGTAATATTGATTTGTCTCCTGACAGCGTAATTATCTCAGGAAATAAAAAGGTAATTGAAAATATTAAATATTGGGAAACTGTTCCTGCAACTATTAATAAGGTTTATGTCCCCGGCACGATTAATGTTCCGCTAAAAGATACATTAAATACAATTGTTATCCTGTCCCAAAATAATATAAAAGTTCGGTACAATGTAGAACAGACCGCAGATTTAGTTATTTATGATTTACCTATTAAAATCAAGGGTGGGAGTAATCTTCCCCGAGACAATAAAATTGAACCGGATAAAATCAGTATCATTATTAGCGGCGGAGTAGAACAGCTGGCTGAATTCAACCCTGAACAAATCGACACTTATATTGAATTAAAAGATATTCAACTGGATTCGACAGGCATTTTAATACCTAAAGTTAAACTCAACAACAAAAACATTAAATTATTAAGTATTGACCCCCCGTATATTTTATCTGGCGTAAAGCGGAGCAATCAAATCCGGGTGGATTTTGATTTACATTGGAAAAATTGAATTTTTAAACAAACAACCTATGAATTAAAGCTTATTATTACTATTTGCAGTTTCT
>DAHXMP010000269.1 GCA_027371665.1 Bacteroidota bacterium
CAGAACATGACATTTGAAGGAAGAGTAGGAGTCGGAATGTCGGATGACGGTTTAATGGGATACAGCAGGCTTTTCGGCATGTATAGGTTATTCAGTGGTTTTTCCTTTACTGTGGGGGCTGAAGGAAAATTATTCAAGGCAAACATTCCAGGTGCTACAAATGGTATAATATCAACTGCAGCTTTGATTTACGGCTTACAATTTAAGTTTTAAATAAATTCAATATAAATAAAATTCAGCCAATACATTAATTATTGATTTGATAAAATTGAGAAATGACAACAAATATTATAGAAATTCTTATATTTGAAGATTGCTTAAAAACGAATTTTAAATTTTGGTAAATTATAATCAGGAGGACTCAAATGAAATTTTTACGAACTTTTCTCGCAATCTTCATTACAATTTTTCTTGTTTTTTGTATGAATTTAATTAATTCAAAGATAATTTTTGCTAAAGAATTACCTGCAAAAAAATTCACTTTTCCTTATATGTATCAGCCAAAGGAAATTGCACCTGCAAATCTTAATGCTAAATTTTATTTTAAAAAACAAACAAATACAATACAAAGTTTCAACTTCAGAGTTCTTGATTCATTGATGAATGCGTATTCTTATTTTACAGATTCACAACAACCTTTTGTTTATGAAAGAAAAACAAATACTCTTATAACAATAAAACGTGGATATTTTGATTTAGACACTACACCTACTTACCAGGGGACAAATACAAAAGATAATATATTTGTCCTAACATCAACAAACTTGGGACAACAATGGACAGCTCCGGCATTGCTATTCGATTCCAAGAAGGATCCACCGTCTCCTAATCAATATGGTACAGCTCGCTATCCCAGCATTTACGGATTCGTCTATGATAATGCCTTAACTTTTGTTTTTACAGCACCGACAAATAATGCAACAGGATGGTTTGGTTATATAAACGGTTTATACAATGGCATTGACCGGCCATTGTATTTTAACGGAGCATTTAATTTACAGGGAACTAATTATGGATGGGCAGGAACGGAATCAAAAATTCTTGGTGGTATTATAAATGGTACTGACCCATTTGGTATAGCTGTAGGCGGTATTATGCCTCCGGGCGGAGCTCAATGGAATAATAACAGTAATATTGCATATCGAAAAACTTTGACTTTTGATAAATGGGACCCAACCATTCCTCCGGAATGGGCAAGTTCGGTTTTTGAACCTGTTACCCAGGATAGCACAAGGTCATGCTCGATTATTGACCTTAAATTCGGTACTGATTCTATTATGTATCTTGCTGTTGTTGGAAATTTCGTATCACAAGCCCCGAACACCAGGGTAAAACTCGGTGTTTCATCTTCTGCTGACTTTGGTGCCAACTGGTCAAACTTTATAGTTAGCTCAAACAAGTTACTTACGGACTACGTAACTAATATTGGATTTGACCCCGACAGTGTATATATGGATTATTCAGGAAAAGGTTTTGTTGTGTTTGACAATGGAGATTTCAGTTTTGCAGCTACTCTTTATGATGGAGCCATTGGCGGTGTTTCCCAACCCGATTCCCTAAAATTAAAGCAAATTGTCGAGCTATATTACGAAGGAGGCAATTGGGGAATTCGAAAAATTGCTGATGTATCAGGTTATGTTCTTGCTTATCTGCCATCGACTGCTACCAATCAGATGGGGTATGAACTTCAATTGTCACGAACTTATGACGGAAATAAATTATTATGTAAATGGGTAGATTTCACAGATTACACTGACCCGCAGACCGGCCAGATTACTAAATATTATACAACCGACATTTATATTAATAGTAAGTTAAAGAGCTCTTCAAGCTGGGGTCAGCCGACAAATGTAACTAATAGTGAAATTTATGAT
>DAHXMP010000133.1 GCA_027371665.1 Bacteroidota bacterium
ATTCAATATGCCGGTTTTCAAGGGTGCATACATTGATGGACACTTCTTCGACGGAACAAAGCTCAAAGAAGTTGCTTCCCTGCCGACCAAACAGGATATTATGGCAGCAATTGTCGGAAGCCTCCACGCACCGGTAAGCGGCATTGTAGGTTCTATCAATGCTCTTATGCGTGACCTGGCAAGTGTAATTGAAGAAGCAGTCAAAAGCAAGGCTGCATAATTTTTCGGTAAAAATTTATTAAGGAGAAACATAATGTCAGCAATAGTTGAAGAATTATTAGAGAAAATTTCGAATTTAACTTTATTAGAAGCAGCAGAACTAAAAAAATCAATGGAAGATAAATTTGGTGTTTCTGCAGCTGCACCTATGATGATTGCAGGCCTTGGTGCCGGGGCAGCGGCTGAAGCTCCTAAAGAGGAAGAGCAAACCGAATTTACTGTCGAATTAACTGAAGTAGGTGACAAGAAACTGAATGTAATTAAGGTTGTCCGCGAGATTACCGGCATGGGATTGAAGGAAGCCAAGGAAATGGTTGAAGGCGCTCCGAGTGTCGTTAAAGAAGGATGCTCCAAAGATGAGTCCAATGACTTGAAGAAAAAACTTGAAGAACAAGGAGCAAAGGTAACCTTAAAGTAATAAGGTTGTATTTTAAGTTTTGGGAGAAGGCGGTTAATTAACCACTTCTCCCAAACTTGCGTTTAATTGTTTCGGGATAATGAAATTTTAAATACCTGTTTTTAGGCAATTTAAAGCAATAAATGAAAGTATTGAAAATTTGTTTTAGGGTTTTTTGACAATTCTTCCGGGGGAGAGTTATCAAAAAGTCCTGTTTTTTATTTATAATATTTAATGGAATGGGAGGTTCTCTGTGAGCACCACACAAACAAACGAGCCAATGATATTTATCGGCAGAGACAAAATCGTAAGGCTTCAGGAGAGGGTTGATTTTGCCAAATCTGGCAATACAATGGATTATCCGGACCTTCTTGATGTTCAGATTAAGTCCTATAAAGATTTTTTACAGGATGATATGCCTGTTGAAAATAAGAGAAATATAGGATTGCAATTAGCTTTTAACAATAATTTCCCAATCGAAGATGCTTCTTCGATTTTTCAGCTTGAGTTTATCGATTATAATGTCGAATTACCTAAATACGACGAGGACGAATGCAGGGAACGTGAACTAACATTTGCAAAACCCCTGAAAGCTAAACTCAGGTTATCGAGCAAAGCCGAGAAAAATTCCGAAGATTATATAGATTCCGTCGAGCAGGAAGTGTATCTCGGCAACATTCCGAGTATGACATCGAGGGGGACATTCATCATTAACGGAGCCGAAAGAGTAATAGTTTCTCAGCTTCACCGCTCTCCGGGTGTGTTTTTCGATGATACGCTTCATCCGAATGGCACAAGGATTTACACTGCAAGAATTATTCCTTTCAGGGGTTCGTGGATTGAATTTGCCACGGATATACATGATGTTATGTATGCTTATATTGACAGGAAGAAAAAATTTCCCGTAACAACCTTGCTAAGGGCTCTTGGTTATTCTTCCGACGAGGAACTTCTGAGCCTTTTTGAACTTGCTGAGGATGTTTCGGTTAAATCAATTGACGAGAGCCTGATAGGAAGAAGGATTGCTTCGGATGTGATTGATATGGCAACGGGTGAAATTATCGGTACGCGTGATATGACAATTACCGATACACTCCTCGAAACTTTGAGGGCTTCCGATATAACAACATTAAGGCTTTATAAATATGCTGACCCGAATGACGAACCTATTATTGCAAGGACGCTGACAAAAGATACTTCCAGAACAAAAGAGGATGCTCTTGAAGTTATCTACAGGCAATTGCGTTCCAGCGAACCGCCTGATATAGATACAGCACAGGCGTTGCTTGACAAATTATTTTTCAATCCCAAAAGATACGACTTAGGTATTGTCGGCAGATTTAGAATTAATCAAAAGTTGAAATTAAAAGTTGAACCTGAAATAACAACCCTCGAAAAGGATGATATAGTTGCAATTATTAAGCATTTAATTAAAATTCATGACGATAAGCAAAGCGGAGACGATATAGACCATCTCGGTAACAGGCGCGTTAGGACTGTTGGCGAGCAGTTGACAGCTCAATTTAACGTTGGCTTAGCACGTATGGCAAGGACAATTCGCGAAAGAATGGGTATTCATGACGGAGAGCAGTTAACGCCGTCTGAACTTGTTAATGCGAGAACTATTAGTTCCGTTATCAATCAATTCTTCGGCACAAATCAACTTTCGCAATTTATGGACCAGACAAATCCTCTTGCAGAGCTGACTCATAAGAGAAGGACTTCCGCACTCGGGCCTGGAGGATTGACAAGGGAAAGAGCCGGATTCGAGGTCAGGGACGTGCATTATACACATTACGGAAGGCTATGCCCGATAGAAACTCCCGAAGGGCCGAATATCGGTCTGATATCTTCACTTGCTATCCATGCAAGGATTAATGACCTGGGATTTATCGAGACTCCATACAGAAAGGTGGTAAAGGGAAAGATAACCGATGATATTACTTTTCTTACGGCTGAGAAGGAAGACGGCTATATAATAGCACCTGCTTCAACGGAAGTGGATAATAAAGGCAGAATAACCGGAGATAAAATAAAGGCTAGAAAATCCGGCGACTTTGTTGTCGTACCACCCACAGATGTCGAATTTCTTGATGTTTCTACCGACCAGATTGCGAGTGCAGCTTCGTCACTGATACCGTTCCTGGAACATGACGATGCCAACCGTGCTTTGATGGGTTCTAACATGCAGCGTCAGGCAGTGCCTCTGCTCAGGCCGACCTCGCCTATCGTGGGAACGGGTATGGAAGCCAAAGTTGCTATTGATTCTCGAACGCTTCTTCTAGCTGAAGCTGACGGTGAAGTAGATTATGTTTGTGCCGATTATATCAGAATCCGGTATGATGACAAGCGTTCTGAAGCTGAAAAATTAGTATCATTCGATTTCAAAAAAATTGCTACTTATCCATTGATGAAATTTTTCAGGACAAACCAAGATACATGCATAAATCAAAGGCCTATTGTAAAACAGGGGCAGAAGGTTGTCAAAGGCATGCCGCTGGCAGATGGAGCCTCAACCGAGAAAGGAGAACTGGCACTCGGTCAAAATGTACTTGTTGCATTTATGCCCTGGAGAGGTTATAATTTTGAGGATGCTATCATTGTATCACAAAGGCTCGTTGCTGAAGATACCTTTACCTCGATTCATGTCGAAGAATTTACATTACAAGTCAGGGATACAAAACGTGGTGAAGAGGAATTTACAAGAGAAATTCCAAACGTAAGTGAAGAGGCAACAAAAGACCTCGATGAAAATGGAATTATCAGAACCGGAGCTAAGGTCCAGGAAGGAGACATCCTCATTGGAAAGATTACTCCAAAAGGAGAAACCGATCCGACACCGGAAGAAAAA
>DAHXMP010000279.1 GCA_027371665.1 Bacteroidota bacterium
TTTTTCATTTTAATAATTTTATAAATAGTTTACATATTTCTATGCTGCTATGCAAATTTACTGTATTAATTAATAAAATCAAAGAATTATATTTATTGAACTTAAAAATAAATTCAATTTTTCTCAATTATTGTTTCCTGACATTTTATTAATAATCACATAAAAGATTTTTATTATAAATTCATGAATTAATCATAATGGATTAATTCAGTAGTTTGTTGAATTTAATCATGGAATTTTCTCCCTTGATTTTGTTTATGAGGATTTTGAGTATTTTTGAATTTTTTTCGGGATATAATAATGGAACTTCCTGCTTTACTCGGACATGGAGCTGAACTTTTAAGAATTATTAGAAAATCGTCACAGCCTGCAGATTTGATAGCTTCTGAGTTTTTTCGGAAAAAAAAATATATCGGGAGCACTGAAAGAAAATTTATATCCGAACTTGTCTTTTCTTCATTAAGAATTTATTTGCTTTCAAAAAAAATCTCAGATTATGCACTCTCTGATATTGAATTAATAAACAAACAAGAGGATGGCAATAGTCAATCTTTAATTGATGAATTTCCTATAATTGTTACAACGTGTATCATTGCAACTGAGTTCTATAAATCGAAACCATTCTTTCAACCGCGGGAGATTATCGAAAGATTATTAAAAAAAAATCAGGAAAATTTTGAGGAAGAATTAAAAACAGCATTTACGATAAAACTTAAAGTTGGTTTGAATGATGCAAAAAATTTTTTTGACAGAGTTAAAACTAAATTTTTCGAATATGATATATCTTCCCGGGAAATTATTAATAAAAATAAACCTCACACTGAAAATGAAATTAACACAATTTCTATAAGATATTCCGTTCCTGGATGGATTATCTCAAAATGGATTAATAATGATATTCGCAAAATCTTTTTAAATGAAGCCTGCCAAATGGCAGAATCGCTTTTTTATCCAGCACCACTGACAGTTAGAGTAAATTTATCTAAGATTAGCAGGGATAATGTTATGAAAATTTTTTCGGATAATAATATTGCCTGTAAAAAAGGAGAATATTCTCCTTCTGCTGTTATTTTCGAATCAAGAGTGCAGCTAAATCAGTTTGATGTGTTTAAGAATGGATTGATTGAGGTTCAGGACGAAGGCAGCCAGATGATTTCACTTGCTCTATTTCCTGAATCAGGAGTAAAGATACTTGATGCATGTGCCGGTGCTGGAGGCAAATCTCTTCATTTAGCCGATTTGCAGAACAATCATGGTGAAATCTATTCAAATGATATTGACAACAGAAAATTGCGAGAACTTAAACACAGAGCTTTAAGGAGCGGTTTCGATTCGATCAAAATTGTAAAAATCAGCAACCAAGAATTAGTCAATGAAAAATTGAAAAAAGGCTTTAGGCTTTTATTCGATATTGTTCTTGTTGATGCTCCTTGTTCCGGAACAGGAACAGTAAGAAGAACTCCTATGTTAAAATGGAGATTAAATCCTGAACAATTGGAGGGTCACAGGAGAAAACAATTGAAACTTCTGACATACTATTCACAATTTCTTAGGGATGGCGGCGTTCTAATTTATTCTACCTGTTCTCTAATGTACGAAGAGAATGAGTCGGTTGTTAATGACTTTCTTACTCAAAATCCACAATTCGAACCATTTCCGCTGAAATCAGCCTATGAAAAGAATGGAGTTATTATCAGGGAATTAAAAGACAACGATTATATGTTAAATTTAAGCCCTGCAAAACATGGCTGTGATGGTTTTTTTATAGCTAAATTAAAAAGGAAATAATTGGGAAGCATGAAAAATTATATTTTCGATTTTGGCGGTGTTCTTTATGAAATTGACCCTGAAGCTGCAATCAGAGCCTTGTCTGAATTATCCATCAAACCTGATATATTTAAGTCTTTTAATATTTATTCTTATCTGAATAATGAAATTAACCTTAAGTTTGAAAAAGGTTTGATATCTCCTGAAGTTTTTATTAAGAAGCTTAGGGAAGAATTTTTTTTAGAAACCGGGGATAAATCCTTAATAAATGCTTTTAATAAAACTTTAGTAAAATTGAAATCCGAAGCAGTAAAAGTATGCAGAGATTTTAAAAAGATGGGTAAATTGATATTATTAAGTAATTCCAATTTGATTCACTACAAACATTTTTCAAAAGAATCTGCTGAATTATTCAGTCTATTCGATAAAATTTATTTTTCTTTTCATCATAAAATGAGAAAACCTGAAATTCAATTTTATGAATTAGTGCTTAATGAAATGAACCTGAATCCGGAAGAAACATTATTTATTGATGATTCAGAGCAAAATATAAAAACAGCAAATTATTTGGGTATTAACACTTTTTTGTTCAATCCCTTAAATGACCTGTCAGTTGTAAGAGATATACTGAATTAAATAAATTTATTCTGTTCACTGAAAAATTAATTTTTTTAATTTGCATTTCAATATTTTGTCATTTGATTTGAAGGACTGGTTTTTATAATGACCTCTGTTTGGGATGTCCCTTTTATAGTTGTTGATGTTGAAACCTCAGGACCTAATCCTGAGAAAAACAGGCTGATTGATATTGCGTGTGTAACTGTACTTGGAGGAGAAATAATTTCACAATACAATTCACTCGTAAATCCACATCAATTTATACCATATTATATAGCTCAAATGACGGGAATATCTAACGAAACCGCATATAATGCACCGGAAGAATCGCTTGTTATAGCCGAAGTGTCGGAAATAATAAAAAAACCGGGAGCCGTATTTACTGCCCATAATGTAAACTTTGATTTTTCTTTTGTAAACAGTACTCTTCTAAGAAATGATTACCGGGGTATTGAAATTCCGAAATTATGCACTTTGAAACTCGCACGGAGATTGATTTTCACAAGCGATAAGAAAAATGTAGGTTCACTTGCAAAGTATTTTGGTATTTCCGTTAAAAACAGGCACAGGGCATTAGGAGATGCAGAAGCAAGTGCGAGGTCACTTGTCCTGCTTCTTGAGAGAGCTGAGCAGGAACATAATATTAAGACTTTAGATGAGCTTTTGTCATTTCAAAACAGACCGATAAAGCATTTTAAACCATCAATTGTCTCATACCAAAGAGTAAAAGAAAAGCTCGATGGATTACCCGGAGAACCGGGTGTGTATTATTTCATTGGTAAAAACAGGAACATTCTATATGTTGGCAAAGCCAAATCTCTTAATAACAGGGTGAAATCATATTTTACAAGTGAAAGTCTTACATCGCGAAAAATTTCAAACATGATAAAAAGAGTATTTGATATAAAATGGATTTGTACTGATACCGAACTGGCGGCATTATTACTGGAATCTAAAGAAATCAAGAAACTGCAGCCTCCGTTCAACAGTGCTGATAAATCCTATGGCAGATTTATGTTCCTGAGACTGACCAAAGATGAATTTCCGGTTTTTGAAACCGTTGACACAATTGACCCGGACGGAGCTGAATATTATGGCCCATTCCGGAGTTATGGACTGACGGATGATATTCTTGAATTAATCAACAGGTTATTCAAATTAAGAAAATGTGAAGGGGTTATTAAACCGAACATAAATAATCAACCCTGTATTTACAATCAGATGGATAAATGCAATTCACCTTGTTCATTGCACCAATCAAAAGATGATTATCTTGCGGAAGTTGAAAATGTTCGTGAATTTTTGAGCGGTTCTTCCACGGGAATTATTGGGATTCTTGAAGAACAAATGGAACGTAATTCTCTTCAAATGAATTTTGAGAAAGCAGAGGAAATCAAACAACAATTGTTCCAGCTAAAAAAATTATTTGAACGAAGGCAAAAAGTACCTACATCTATTAATAAAAATAATGTTATTGTTATTCAGCCTGCTTTGTCCCGCTATAAGACAATTGATGGTTTAAAATGCTTTATCGGTCTGTTTTGAAATGACAAAAGCTCATCTAAAGTCTTAATATTA
>DAHXMP010000286.1 GCA_027371665.1 Bacteroidota bacterium
TTTTTCATTACCTAATTTTGTAACTTGCTTATTAGTTTGATTTAAATTATAATTTTCAAAAAATTTAATTTCTGTGATTAAAAAATTGGTAAAAGTTTATTGAAATTAATTTTATTAATTTAATAATCATAAGAATAATAAAAAGCTTTAATAATTGATGAAACACAAATTAACGATAATAGTCATTCTTTTGCTTTCATCATTAAATATGGGAGCCCGGCATGTTGATTTTGACTCAATTGAAATTTCTTTAAATTATCAAATCAAACATCAAAAAGTCAGCCATAATACTTTGCATCAGATTTATGAACTGATTTCTCAAAATATTTATAAATATCCTATCAGGGCACTTCAATACAGTTTATTGCTGGAATATTACTCTAAGAACCTTAATAACAAATATGACCTGGCTACATCCTACAACAAAACTGGATTAATTTTTTTGAACCAGGGTTTATTAAAAGATGCATTGAATTATTATAATAAATCATTGAAATTATATATTGAAATTAAAGATAGTAATGCTATCGGATATGACCTGAATGATTTGGGAAATGTCTATTATTATCTAAAAATAGGTGATTCGGCTGTTAGCAAATATGAGCAGGCAGCATTGATTTTATCAAAAATCAAGAATTATAACGGGCAGGCTTTATCATATAATAATCTCGGCTTTTATTATAATAATAACCATCAGTACGATAAAGCTATATTATATTTAAACAGGGCTTTGGATTTGAGAAGGTTGCTGCAGGACAGCATATTGATAGCCCATTCATATGAATTTATTGGAAATTTTTATACTGCTCAAAACAAATTCGATTCAGCAGAGGTATATTATAAAAATGCTATGACAATTTTTTGCAGGTTTGAACCTACAATCCATATTTTTGAATGTTTAACATCATACTCTGAGATGTATATTTTAGAAGGTTTGCCAGATAGCTATATTACAGCCTTATTTGAAAAATACCAGATTAATAATAAAATGGAGCTTTTCCATCCGGGTAATAAAATTTATTTTAATATTGGAAAAAAATATTTTTATCAAAAACAATTTTCTCAATCAAGATATGTTTTACTTAAATCAATATTTTATACAAAAAAATACAATGATGATGAAGTTTTGAGCAAAACATATGACCTATTGTCTCAAATCGAAAATCATTATAAAAACTTCAAACTTGCTTTAAATTATTACGAACAGTTTTATCAAATAAAAGCATTAATTAATAATTACAGTAGTACAAAGATTTTAAAGGAATTATTACTTAGATACAATACAATAGCTGATGAAAAAGAAATATCAGATTTGGAAAAAGCTCGGAACTACGACCGTAACATATTTTTAATATCCGGTATTTTCTCTTTATTACTTATTTTTGGAATTATAATAATTCTCAGGTATTCTAGAGATAAAGCAAAATATAATTACTTGTTAAATAATGTTATTAATTCATTGACACATCCTTTTATTTTAATAAAGGCCGAAAATTTTAAAATTGTCCTTGCTAACCATGCTTCTTATAACAACGATATTAATATAATAGAAAAAGATAAATCGAATAAATGCTATTATTCAGTATGCAGGCTGGATAACCCATGTAATAAATATGGCATGACCTGCCCTGTTTTGGAAGTTCAAAAGACTTTAAAACCACTTATTACCGAGCACCGCTATATTAATATTGACAATAAGACTGTTTACAGGGAAATCCATGCTTTTCCTTTATTGAATAAAAAAGGTAAGCTGACAATGGTTATAGAATATATGTTCGATATAACCGAAAGAAAAAAACTCGAGGAGGAATTAAAAAAATTCTTCATTGCCGTAGAACAGGCTCCAAGCGATATTGTTATTACAAATAAAAAAGGCCTTATTGAATATGTAAATCCTCATTTCCAGGGTACCACAGGTTATACACGCAATGAAGTAATTGGGAAAAATCCCAGGCTGTTAAAATCCGGAAAGATGCCTAAGAAATTTATCAAACAACTTTGGGATACTATTCTTGCAGGCAAAGTTTGGTTCGGGGATTTCATAGATAAAAAGAAAGACGGTACATTTTATTGGGAATCTGCAAGGATTGCTCCGATTCTTGATTCTGACAACAACATAACTCATTTTATCAAATTAAGCGAAGATGTTACTGCACGAAAATTTGCCGAGGAAAAACTAATAGAAAGTGAAAAAAGGCTCAGGGACGCCGGTGAAGCTAAGGACAAACTTTTATCTGATATTGAAATCGAGAGGGAAAAATCAGAGAAACTTTTATTAAATATACTTCCTGCCTCGATTGCCGACAGGCTAAAAACCGGGGAGGAAACAATTGCAGACCATTTCGACGAAGCAAGCGTTATATTTATTGACCTGACCGACTTCACGGGTTACTCGAGCAAAAGGAGTCCCGAAGAAGTGGTTAAAATGCTGAATGAAATTTTTACTAGGTTCGATAAAGTATCTGCAAAATACGGAATTGAAAAAATTAAAACCATCGGTGATAATTATATGGCCGCGGCAGGAATTCCTATCCCGAATAAGAACCATGCAAACGATATGATTAAAATGGCAATAGAAATCATGGAGCAGACTAAAGGTTTTATAACCGAAGATGGCTACGATTTGAATCTAAGAATAGGGCTTCATTGCGGGCCTGTTGCCGCAGGCGTTATCGGTAAACAAAAATTTATCTATGACCTTTGGGGCGACACTGTCAATACTGCTTCGAGAATGGAAACCACGGGTGAAATAGGCAGAATCCAATGTTCGGAAAGCTTCAGAAACAAAATAAATGATTATTATATTCAGTTCGACAAGACTGTCGGCGATTCAAAAAATGATATTCATGGAAAATTCCTTATTAAATTCATCGAGAGAGGATTGATAGAAGTTAAAGGCAAGGGAAAAATGAGGACTTATTTTATTGAATATGAATTAACACACTATGTTCAATAAATAATTCTCCCTGTATAATTTCATCATTTTAAAATAATTTTTACTATATTTCTGAGACCTTTTTGCCTCTCATGTGTCATTGTAATATAAAAAGTCAAATTTTGAAGAAAGTTTTGGATATAATTTATTTTGTTAATATTGGGATGTTTAATGTTAATCAACAAAATAGGAAGAAAAAATTATAGAGAAATAAAATTGTACATAAATAGTAAGCGTATGCTTGCTTTTGTTCATTCTTTAAAACCGCTAATAATGACTACGAAGAACAATTGCGAATACGTCCAATTTGGGCGTATTCCGATGTCTTTCGTAGAGGGTGCTTAGCGGTATCCCAAAGAATGGGCGTATGTGAATATGCCCGTTTTAATTTGTAATAAATGTTATTTATATAAATCTGGGGAGGAAATCATGAAAAAGCTGTTTGTTTCTTTTATGTTGTTATTTGCAATAATTCATTTCCTACAGGCACAGCCTGTGCCGCAGACGGTACCTGATACTTTATGGACAAAAATTACTGGTCCTCAATCAGTGAATTCAGTTAGGTTTTCACCTGACGGAAATTATGTTGCCGCTGGCACAGACCAGGGTCATATTTATATTTACAATTCTCTGACTGGTGAACTTTTAAAACAGTTCTATCATCCCAAAGGAGTTGAGGAATTAGCTTTTAGTATTGATGGAAAATATTTAGCAAGCTGTGGAGATGATGGACTGGCGAGAATTTGGGATATACAACATGATAGTCTTTTTAAGACTCTTCTTTCACAAACATTATATCCTAATTTCGATGGATTAGCTTTATCATTGAATTTTAGTATTGATAGAAAATATCTAGCAGTAAATCAAACCGTAAGTGATAAGATTTTTATATTTAATACAAATGATTTTACATTGATTGATTCTATACAGAGACCTTTTGCAAGACTTACTGTTCGATTCTCACCAGATAACCACTATCTTGCTGTTTCTACATATCAAGACAAAAGTGGCAATTCATATGTTGAATTAGTAAATACTACAAATTGGCAGATTGAAACTGATTTATATCCGGAAGTCAATAATATTATCAAAGATATAGAATATTCACCTGACGGGACAATGCTTGCCACAGCTTGCTGGGATGGGCATATCAGAATTTGGGATATGAATACAAAGAAAATGATTAGAGATATTAATGAGGGCAATGGAATACAAATTAGAAGCATTTCATTCAGACATGATAATCAATCAATATTTTTTAGTGAAGGTAATTATGAAAGTGAGAAATTAAAGGAAATAAGAATTCAAAACGATTCTTTAGAGAATGAATGGGATTGGGCAATTTTTAGAGGTGCCTCAATTCAAGCAATTTCAGTTCATCCAAATGATAGTATCATAGCAATAGGTGATGAATTGGGCTTAGTTCTTATTAAAGTAAATAACATAACTTCAGTTAAAGAAATTTCAAATACTAATGAAGAACAAATAAAACCAAATCCGACAAATGGTTTGGTTATAATTTCTTATTTATTATTAAAACCTGATAATATAAAAATAGAACTATACTCATCTCTTGGTTCTTTTTTAAAGCAATTGCAAAATATATTCACTGATTTAGGTTATCATGAATTTTCATTCGATGCCTCTTTCTTGGCTTCTGGTCAATATTTCATTAAAGTTTCTTCAGATTCTTTTACCAAAACTTATAAACTTGTAAAGGAGTAATGAGCATGAGAAACTTAATAAAAATATTCGTAATATTAATGAGTTTTGTAATATGCAATGCTCAAGACATCATTGACCCACAGCCATTACAAATGACATTCAGAAGCAGATTCTCAGGACTTGATACAACGGGAATTTTATCAACTAAATATTTTCCACAGGATAAATTTATTATGGGATGGCAGTGGGGCCAGAATCCACGCATTACAGCAGAACTATCGAGCAATATGTATCAATGCCAATATTGGGAACAAGCTTTTGACAGCATCCCGGATTATGTTCCTCCTTATAAGATTTATACAATAACGGGAGCTCCGGATAATTTTCCTTATAATTCCGAATCCATTCAATGGGAGCCGACGCTGAAGATACAGTCTTCGACTCCTCCTTCGACTCCTCTCAGGATGACATTGCTCAGGATGACATGATTTTCAATAAATCTTTAATGTTTGAATTTTTAAAAAAAAGTTACTAATTTTCACGCAAAGACGCAAAGGAAGGCAATTAGTCGTTAGTCGGGAGTCGGTAGTTGAGAGTAAATAGCAAATAGATGATAGAAAATAGTTGGGAAAAGGCTTTGTAAACTTTGTGCCTGTTGTTCTTTGTGGCCTTTGTGTTTAAATAGCGTGGCTGCGGGTTGACGGGGATTGATTCCTGCTTTCGCAGGAATGACAGAGTCAATGACGAATTATAAATTACGAATGGTGGTGAGATTTTGATTATAAAATCCCCCTTTGAAGAAAGAGGGAAAGGAATTGACACTATGTAGCCCTTCGAATACGCTCAGTGTGACACGGATGAAATTTATTAGAATAAAATTCGTCATACCTCTTTGAATTTTCAATAAATTATTAATAATGCAAAACAGTTTCGACATAATCGTAATCGGCGGGGGACATGCCGGAATAGAGGCATCGTTCGTTGCAGCAAACATGGGATGCAAAACCGCACTCGTAACCATGAGCCTGAAAACGCTCGGCAAGCCTTCGTGCAATCCTTCCGTCGGCGGAACCGCAAAGGGGCATCTCGTCAAGGAGATTGACGCACTTGGCGGAGCCATGGGCATACTCACGGACAAAGCCGGCTTGCAGTTCAAAATGCTGAATAAGTCAAAGGGACCTGCAATCTGGTCGCCGCGGGCACAAATTGACAAAGACCTTTACCCTCAATATGCACACGGTTTTCTGATAAAGACGAAGAATCTAACTCTATTAACGACTATGGTTTATGAAATTATTATCGAAAAAGGGAAAGCCGTTGGAATTTTGACGACAGATAATGAGGTGATTCGTGCAAAGGCAATTATTTTCTGCTCGGGGACATTTTTGAACGGGGTGATGTACACCGGTATGAAGGCAACTAAGGGAGGAAGGTTTGGTGAAAAGCCTTCGGAGCATGTCTCGGACAAGCTGAAAGAATACGGCTTTGAAGTCGGAAGGCTGAAAACAGGCACTCCGCCACGAATCCTGGATTCCTCGATTGATTACTCAAAGCTTCAGAATGCTTACGGGGACGAACCGCCGGAGCCTTTCTCGTTCAGAACTCACGAGGTCAGGAACAGGATTATGTGCTACATGACCGCAACGAATGAAAAGACACATGATGTGCTGAGAACCGGATTCGACCGCTCGCCGATGTTCACTGGACTTATTAAAGGCACGGGACCCCGCTACTGCCCTTCAATCGAGGACAAGGTGGCAAGATTTGCGGATAAAAATTCGCATAAAATTCTGCTCGAACCGGAAGGGCTGAACACAAATTCGGTTTATCTGAACGGTTTTTCTTCCAGCCTGCCCGAAGACATACAGGAAAAAGCAGTGAGAACTATTCCGGGCTTGGAGAATGCAATATTGATACGCTACGCTTATGCCGTCGAATATGATTTCTTCTATCCTTATCAACTGAAATTCACGCTCGAAACAAAGCCTGTCGAGAACCTGTATTTCGCCGGGCAAATCAACGGAACATCGGGATACGAGGAAGCTGCTGCACAGGGCTTAATCGCAGGAATAAATGCCGCACTCAATATCAAAGGAGAAGGTGAATTTACGCTGAAACGCTCCGAAGCATATATAGGAGTATTGATTGACGACCTGGTGAACAAAAGCACTGACGAGCCTTACCGCATATTTACATCGCTTGCCGAATACCGCCTCCTGCTCAGGCAGGACAATGCAAGGCAGAGACTGATGAAATACGGCTATGAGCTTGGACTAATCAAAGAACCGGATTACCGCAAAAACCTCGAAGAGCAGGAATCGCTGAAGAAGTCATATGATTATACCTTCAATATTAAGTACAAACCGGAAGAAATCAATCCTTACCTCGAGTCGGTAAACGAATCTCCCGTACCTGAAACGACAGACCTGTACACGCTCGCTAAGAGGAGCAACGTCGAGCTCAACGACCTTTTCAGCAGGGTAAACGGCTTGCCGCCGGAGTTTAAGAAAATGATAAAAAGATATAACATTGCTGAAAAATTGCAGACAGAAATCAGGTACGAAGGCTATATCAAGCGTCAGGCAAAGGAAATCGAATACTTTCTCGAAAACGAGAACAAGCGAATCCCGGAGGACTTCGACTACGGAAGGGTCAATTCACTCTCGAAAGAAGCAATCGAAAAGCTTAAACGCATACGCCCCGCCTCACTTGGACAGGCAAGCCGCATTTCCGGCATATCCGCCTCGGATGTCTCGATTCTAACTTTATACCTCAGATGAAATAATTCATTTTTCAAATATTTTCTTTTATTTTACCTTATATTTTCTGAATTTTGGATGATAATTATTTTGTTACAGTATAAAGATTAATTTAACATGAGGAGAACGACAATATTTTTAATCGTGTTTTCGGTATTAATATTTAATTGCATATCCTGCAAGAAGAACAACGAGCCAAAAGAGACTGTAACTATGGTTAAACCGGATGATTACTATCATTATATATTGGACGAAGACAATAAAATTATATCAAAAATGCTCGATTTAAATAAAGCATTCGATATGGCGGATGCAAGAAGGATTGACCATATGCTCAAAATGCTTCAGAAACAAACCGAATCGTCGGTCTATGAGATTGCAAAGCTGAAGCCTTTTGAAAATGACAGTTCACTAAAAACATCGGCAAAAAAATTATTTGAATTTTACAAATCATTATCAGAAGAAGAATATGTTGATTTAAGCGATATATTAAAAAAGAAAGAATTATCTGACGATGATATCGCAAAATGCAGAAAAATTCAAAAAAGCATTATCGAGAGAGAATCACCTCTTGATATAAATTTCACTAATGCTCAAAATGAATTTGCAGCAAAATATGGTTTTCAGCTTAAATCAAACTCTAAGTTACAATCAGAGATAAAAAACAAAGATAAATAATTGTAATCTATTATAAAACATACAACATAACAAAAATGTTTCACGTGGAACATCAGCAATAGCTTTTAAGCTGGTTTAAAATAATTATGTAATGTTTCACGTGGAACATAAATTAAGTGAATATTTATAAAGAATTATTTGATTTAAATGGCCGATTTGAAAATATTAATTACCGGAGCGAGCTCTAAAACAGCAGAAGCTTTAATCAAGTTGTTCAAATATGAAACCGGCCATAAACTAATATTATTATCCTCCAGAATAAATAAACTTAAACAATACGAAGGCTATGATTATCATAGAGTAAATTCCCTTTCGTTTAAAGATATCAAAACATTATGTTACGATATGAAACCGGATATAATTATTAATACAGCAGGATTTACAGACGTTGACAAATGCGAGGACGACAGGAAAACCGCTTGGGATTTAAACGTAACATTAGTCGAGTACCTGGCAAGCATCAGCCGGGTAATTGATTCTCATTTAATAACTTTTTCTTCCGATTATGTATTTGACGGCAATCGGGGTCCATATATAGAAGAAGACCGTCCGAATCCGATTAATTTTTACGGAAAGACGAAACATGCAATGGAAAATGCCTGCCTTTCGAACCTCAATAAAATAACCGTTGTCAGGACAAACAGCATTTACGGCTATTCCTCTACGGGCAAGGTGGATTTCATCCGCTGGGTGCTTTATAAGCTCGAACAAGGCTATGGCGTTAATATCGTAACGAGCCAGTATTGCAATCCGACTTATGTCGAAGACATCGCAGTTGCAGTCAATAAAATTATTACAAAGAAAAGGACGGGTGTTTATCATATAGGCGGTACGGACTGGCTCAACAGGTATGACATAGCCTTAAAAACGGCGAGGGTTTTCGGTTACGACGAGACATTAATCAAGCCCGTGGCGGTTGCAGAGCTTAATCAAACGGCAAAACGCCCAGTAAAAGGCGGCTTGGTTACACTCAAAGCGGAGACTGACCTCGGAATCAAACTCACTTCGCTGGAAAGCGGATTAATGGCTCTTCGTCATCAACTGAGAGACAATAAATTTTCATTTGTGGTTAAGTAAACAGGTAATTTTATGCAATCATCAGGATTTACAGGCTTTTCACCTGAAACGAGAAAGTTCTATAAAGAATTAAGTAAAAATAATAATAAAGACTGGTTCCAGGCTAATAAACACAGATACGAAGAGTATGCACGGGAACCTGCTAAGATGCTCGTCAGCGAGATGAGCTTCAGGTTTGCAAGTACCGGATTGCCGTTTTTTGCCGACCCGAAAAAATCTTTGTTCAGGGTTAACAGGGATATTAGATTCAGTGCTAATAAGGAACCGTATAAAACAAATCTCGGAATCAATTTTCCTTATAAGATGCCCGCAGAAGCTTCAAAGGTTTTTGAAGGACCGGGGCTTTATTTCCATTTCGATGCGAATGAATCATTCATTGCAGGAGGTATGTATATGCCGCCGTCAAATCTTCTCAGGGCAATCAGGGAGCATATTGCAGAAAACTGGAAAGAGTTGTTCAAGATATTCAACGGGAAGATATTCAAGCGTGAGTTCCCGGATATGTTTGCAGACGAGCCTTTGAAAACCATGCCCCGCGGCTTTCCCGCAGACCATCCTGCCGCTGATTGGCTCAAGCTCAAGGGTTTCACGGTCTATAGCAACTTAGATTACAAGGAGATTTACAGCCCCGGGCTTGCCGACATTCTATTAAAGAAGGCTGAGGTTATCGCTCCTTTTATGGAGTTTTTGCATAAAGCAATTGAAGAGGTCAACACTTTCAGGCATTAAATTTGCTCTGAAATGAGTAATTTAGTGATTGTAAAATTGAGGAATTAAAAGGGATTTTGTATTTTTTGATTATTAGAAAAAGAAAAAAATCCCCCTTAATCCCCCTTTGAAAAAAGGGGGAAACTTTTTTGTGTCATATTCTTTCTTTACAATCATAATATTGGTTGTCTTGGACGCAGTATGACAAAAATTTAATAAACCCAATATAATATCAATAAATTTTCAATAATCAAATTTTCAATTCCTAATTCCTAATCCCTAATCCCTAATTTATTTCACTATCACAAGTGGCATTGTTTTAATTATTCCATTTATATTTATTTTAACATAATACCAGCCGGAAGGCAGCATTTCGCAATTTATTTGCTTTTCGTTTGTGCCTTCGCTGCATTGCTCTGTTTGGCTCAAAACCTTGTTGCCGAGCAAGTCGAAAATATTTATTTGCACAATAGCTGCAAAAGGAGCCGAAAACTTCAATCTGAATACATCCGAAGCAGGATTTGGGTAGATTATTCCTTCATTTTTTTGTTCGTTTTCTTTTACATCTGTAATACCAAGGTCGCTCAGTTTCGCTCTGAATATCCCACCTTCATTAGTTCCCGCAAAAATATAATCATCATTGATTATAATTGGTTTAGTTCCTAAATTTTCTAATCCTGAATTTTTTTCAGTCCAATTATTTCCATTATCTGTTGACAAATATACTCCAGGCCCACTAGTAATTATATAATTTCCATTTATTATTATTGCTGCTATTATTGTGTTCTTTCTACCAATATATTTCCAATCGTCTCCATTATCTGTTGATAAAAATATTCCCCCATACTCTGTACCTGCATAAATATTTTTTCCATTTATTACTAATGATAAAACCACCAAATTGTCAATTCCATTATTTTTGGGAAACCAGTTATCTCCATTATTAGAAGTCATAAAAACACCATATCTTGTGCCTGCAAAAATATGATTTTCATTTACGACCATTGAATTAACATCCCTATGCAATGTATCAAATTGGACTAATCCGTTATTCCTTGCTATCCAATTAGTACCATTATCATTGGATAGATAAATTCCATTATTAGTACCAATAAAAATATTATTGTTATTTATCAATATTGAATTAATAAATACCATAAACAAGGTATCATATCCATCGATTATATAAGGTAATCCATTACTTTTTCGTACCCAATTTTCACCCTTATCTGTTGATAGAAATATTCCATCAGACCATGTACCTGCATATATATTATTTCCATTAATAGTCAGTGATTCAACAACTAAAACTGTCGAACTTTTTAATCCATTATTTTTGGTAGTCCAACTATCTCCATTGTCTGTTGTCATAAATACACCATTATCCGTACCAGTATAAGTTCTATTACTATCAACTATAAAGCTGTAGATTGCAGGAGAACCGAGATCATTATTACATTGTTCCCATTGAGCATTAAGAGTTTTAACAAATGTTAAAAATATAAGTACAAGAAATAATAAATTTTTCATATTATTTTAAAATTAGTTTATAAGTTGTTCCACCTTCACAATATGTTCTCCAAAGATATAAAAACCTATATTTATCTAAGTCATTGAAATCATTAATTTTATCAAAAATCGTATCATACGTGTTTCCTGGAAAAGCCAAAATCCCCCAATTTCCATTTGAAGCATATTTTTCTTTGCCTCCATGAGTCCAAAGTACGAAATGAAAAGGAAATAGGAGATAACGGTGCAGAAAAAAATCAAAAAAATTAGAATAAATTACCTGAGTAGGGTTATATGCTAGTGCACTAATATTAACATTAGTTGATAAATAATCTGTGTTATCATTAAGTTCATTAATGGGATTTATGTTCAAAGGATTTGGTTGATAGAGTGTAGGTAATACAGCAGCCCATTGACCGTCATTATATAGTTTATTATTTAATATATCTGATGTATTATCATCAGAAAAAACTTTATAAACATGATCAGTAGGTATTTGGTCATTAAAGTAACAACCTGTTGTTGGGAAACCCGTTTTTTGATAATTGATGTCTCCGAAACTATAAGGATATGAAGTTACATATTTATAATTTTTCAAAACAGCACCCAAACTAAGTATTATATAATATTTTAATATATTTTCAATATTATTTACAATAGGTGAACAATGATAATTTATCAATCTCACTTCTATACTCGGATACTCAGTACTAAACTGAGCTTTACCAGGATTATTTAATTTTTCTCCATAAATAGATTTTATATTATTTGTAACCAAAATTCCAAAATCACTCATATGTGGAAAACCAAATCCATTAGGAGAAATAAAAGTAAATGTAACTTCTTTGCCCTGAGTTGAGCATAAAGAATTGTAATAATAATTTTTTAATGGTTGTCCATCATATCTTGGAGATTTAGGATATTCCCATGGATAATTTCTAGGAAATGTCCCCATGCCAGGGTCTAGATCATAACCTTGAAGTCCATGGCCCTTACATAAATAACTGGCTATTTCAACTTGTTGGTCATCATATTCAGGACAATTTGGATCAACCAAAGAATTTGGGTCAACATCTCTTGAAAATTGAAAATAAATTTTTCCTGTTTTAAATTGATATCCTGATTCTTCTGAATGGTTGTCATCATGAACATTTGGATAATAAGAGGATCTTGTTATATTTTCAGACATGCATACCTGATCGTGTGTAATAGGATATCCTCCCTTGATAACATCGTACCATCTACCGATTTGATGTTCACAATCATCAAAAGCAATTGATAGAAGCCAAAATACATGAGGAATATCATATAAAGTCTTAACATTTCCAGTCATTATTAAAACCAAAGAACTGTCTATTATTGGAGTATTAACATATCCATCCTCACCGTACCAGTAAGCACTATCAATTCCTCTGTCTTTTAGAAGTATTTCGCCTTTCAGGTAAACAGTATCGCCATAAGGCACAATTTTGTACCAGGTTACTTTTTTAAAAATTGTTGATTTTAAATCAGTGTCCAAAACTGTCCATTCCCACTGGTTCCTGCGGTTATTCCCCAGATTTGTATTAGCTATGCTCCCGGGATGAGTGCCATTGAAAGACATATTAACAACATTATCATAAGGCAACTCTGAAGTATCCGCCATCATCATTTCGGTCGAAAGATAACACCTTCTCCGATATATAATAACTTTCAAATTAAGATGGCACCTATCGGGTTCATCCAATACCACAGGCTGTGTAAATTGAGTTCCCACCGAATCGCCGTAAGGGTCTGCGAGTAAACCAATGGCAGAGTCATTCGGAGGATTATTGTAATCGGGGAATTTCCTGCCAAATTTTATACCAAATTTATTATCAACATCATAATAATAGGCAATTTCATATTTTGTTTCAAAAGCAGGATTCAATTTTACGGAGACATTCGAATTAATCGGTAAATTCGGATTGTAAATAGTTAAACAGCCTGTCGCAGTCTGATTTTCACCGACCAAATTAACCGTGTCATTGTCAATTTTTACATAATCAATTAAGTCTTTTGCTTTTGTACTATCTTCAACTGAACTTGAACCCGTAAAGATTTCGCTGCCATCCTCCACCGATACGGTAACACAGATACTTGCATTTTGGCAATTTGCCGGTGAAGGAGCATAACAGGGGCGGAAATACTTACATAGAGCCGAGCCATAATCCCAGTTCCCGAGCGAATCCATCCGGTAATTTTTTATAAAAGGTGCTATATCGAGATAAGGATTTGTGCTGCCGTTTAACAGGGAATCATCGCTTGCCCAATGTGAAAATACATATCCTGTAATAGGATTTGCTATTACTAACATTTTATTGTTATCTCTTCTCGGCAGCGTGTAAACACTATCGTTCACCATAGTTCCCGATGTAAACGCAGTGAAACTGCCACCTATCGTATCGCTTAACTTTACGGTATCCTGGTGAACTTTTGCATATGTGGCTGTAATATTCAAATCCTGCAACTGTTCAGGTGCGAATGTAATTGTGTTGGAGTTATTTGTATTTCCATTCAAATTAGAATAACCGGGGCATTCCCAACCCACGAGGCAATAGTTGCTGTCATATTTCGGTGCATCGAGAGCTAATGACTCTTGAGGGTCGAGAAAATAAGTCTTTGTATTAATCCTCGGACAAAAGTATATTGATAAGGTATCGGTGCTATCCAAGTTTCGCACCATCGTATTGACCATTGACTTTTGTTTTAATTTAATGCCGTTGGTAAAATTATCGGCACTATCGCCTGTCAGCCTGTAGAGATGGACATTCAGATAGTATTCATTGCCTATTGTGTAGTTTGTATCGGGTATTATGCAGGCAATGTTTTGAGAATCTCCGATAAATGACTGCGATGGCACATCGACAAAAATATAATATGTTGTATCATTTATCGTTGTCGTGTCGAGCTTGCTTAAGGTGAGAACAGGACCCAACGGTGTAATTGCCGATAACAAGTCCCGGTTAAATTGAACAGAAATTGTATCCCCGGTTCTTATGTCGTTTCCGGCAGATGATATATTTTCAACCCTATACATAGGCTTTGTAGTCGTAAATAAAGGATTAATAATGGTATCAAACGTGATGGTATCACCCGTTATTGTATCAATTGCTCTTAAATCGTCAAAATATAATCCATACTGTGTTTCATAATTAAAGCGTCCGGTATTTATAAATTCAAATGTCGAATCATCGAGTAGGGTACATTTCTCACCAGGGCAAAACATTTCTGCAAGCTGTAACGATGAATCCGAACCATCATACATCGGGGACTGGAACACATAAATAGGTGTAATTTTCCAGCGGTTTCTCGTGCTGTCCCAATTTGAATCTGGCAGCATACCTGTATAATTCAAGCAAGAAGAATCAATTTTGTATGAAGAACCGACATGAACCTTAATGACCGGCATCAATGAAATATTAGTTGCTCCCACCGAAGGGAAATCTACAGTGATTGTAGGCTGTGAATTAAGATTTGTCAGGGACAATAAAAGACAAGAAACCAAAATCGTTATGTACTTAGCCATGATACACCTAAATTGTTATATATATAAAACGATTATTATCGCTTTCAGCAGATTGCTCTAAATTGACTGCGTTACCGCAACAGCCCTAAGGGCTGAGATAATCGAATCTATTTTAAATGAACAATACTTTCCAATTTAGGTGTTAGCCTAAGTCCGTTTTTTTTTACTACTTGCAAAAATATGTAAAAAAAACCATAAAGTCAAGTAAGATTTTAAATAAAAAAAATTAATTATTAATAAGGTGAAGTGGTAAATGGTTTAAAAGAATATTGCCGGTAATGTGTCTATAATCAAAATCGAAAAAATGAAGTTTTTTTAAGTTTTTTTTGATTTTAGTGAAACTTTTATCGTTTTTAGTTGTTATTACATATAGATATGGACACAAAATTGGAACAACTCGGCGATACCGAACTTTTTGCCCTGCTTAATTCCGATAAAAAGACAGCAGGCAAAGCGTTCGAGGAGATATATGCGAGGTACGGACAGCGTGTATATGCCTATTGCCGGCGTGTGTTAAGCACAAAGGAGGAAGCCGAGGATATGTTCCAGGAAACGTTCATAAATTTTTATAACAGCCGAAAGGACGAGAAGAATATGACAAACTTGTCGGCTTATCTTGTGAAAATTGCGAGGAATTTATGTCTGAATTACAGGCGTTTTGAGAAAAAGAAACTGCACTTTGAGGACATGGCTGAAATTTCACAGGAGAACAGGTACGACAGGGATGAACTTCTCAATCTTATTAAAATGGCACTGGAGTTACTGCCCGAGGAGTACAGGGAAATGTTCGTGCTGAGAGAATATAACGGTATGTCTTATACGGAAATCGCGGAGGTTACGGACACTTCGGTACAGTTGGTCAAAACCAGGCTTCACAGGGCGAAGGAAAAAATAAGACAGATACTTGCTCCTTACCTGGCTGAATTGTCAAAATGAGGTTTATGTAAAAACGAAAAGTTAAAATTATGGAAACAATGAACGGAAATACGCCATCGGAACTGCTGTCAATGCTGGTTGACGGCGAACTGGATTCCACGCAGGAAACTTCCCTATATACTTATCTTGCCGGCAGCGAGGAGCTTAGGGCTGAAATGAGAGAACTTCTTGCAATTAAGGAATCAGTAAGGAACGATACGGAAGCTTTTACGATACCGCAGGGTATGAAGAAGAGAGTTTTTGCTGCTGTGGGGCTTACCCCGGCAAGTTCCCCTGATGTGCCGGTTACCCAGGCAATAATAAGGAACAGTATGCTGAAATCAACCTGGAACAAGGTATGGTCGCCCCTGCTATCGGCTGCGGTAGCCACAGCATTGACTGCTTTGTTTTTCATGCTCTTCTTTAATAACGGAAATGTAACAACGGATAGGGCTGGAAATACAAAAAATACTGTCCCTGTCGTCAGCTCACAGGAAAATGACAGAACAAATAATGAACAGGCAATTACCGGGACTGATAATAAACAAAGAACCGGCAGAAAGCATAGCGGTCAATTATCGGTGAATAATGCATCAATTGCTGATGAATCAAATTCAGGCATTTCAAAAAATGATGTAAAAATACCGGACAACAGGGAAACACAGGGCAATAACCTTGAATATGCCTCTCTCGTACCGGACAAGAACAGCGATAATTTTAGTTCGATGAATTACGGTGAAACAGGCAAGCTCCCGGCGGTTTTTTCTCCGGGCAAAAATAAAATGCTCGAACAAATACAATCAAACGGTCTGGGAATTACTTTGTTGGTGAGAGGAATTTCGGCATCATCGAACCCGTCAGCAGAAATAAATTCACAGGCAAATCCCGTATTTAACAATATGGGGATAGGAGGTTACGTAAATATATTTGATAATGTTGATGTTGGTCTTGAGATAGGACAGGAGCCTTATCCTCAGTCTTATTACCAAAATAGTATAGCAAAAGTTGAACAAAATTATACTACTTTCTGGGCGGGATTTTCTATAAAAGCTATGACAGGGAAACATATTGAATTTCTTGCCGGAGCAATGCCTTACGGGCAAATAATAATCGGAGGTTCAAGGCTTGGCCCAATAGGCAGATTAGCTGCAGGGCTTCAATACAGCTGGAATAACAGTTTTGGAGTTATGCTGGGACTTGAAGGGAGCATGCTGGTTTATAAATACCAGGGCAGGACGTATTCGACAGAAAAGATTGGTATGACTTATGGTTTGACTTATAGTTTTTAGTTTTGAATTCAATTAAGTAAAATCGGATAATTCAAGAGAAGATATTGAAACATTTTAACAACATAATAATAATTAGTGTAATAATAATAATAATCATTATTAGTGCATGTACTTCTCCGATGGATGTTAACACTCCGAGAAAGATAATACCTTTAGGTGACTATCGTGCAATACCTAATCTCAGCCAGGTGACCATAACAGAGAACGGTCAGGCAAGTTATTTCAATGCAAACAATGTATATGTTCGTATTGATACAATAAGCCAGGAGCCTGCGGTATGGATGGATATGTCATTCGAAAGTTCATCGGTAGAAGACAGCGGCAGGATAAGTGTTAAAAAGTTCAATTTATATATTGATTCGCTGCCGGTAAACGGTTACCTGCACCAGATAATCGGGAATCCGGACAGCAGTAATTTCTGGTCAAAATTTACAATCAGTCGGGCTCAGGATATAGCGTATGACACAACTTTGAATTCTGACGGCATTAATAATTTATCGGATGTTACTGTAAATATAAATAAGGCAACAAAAGAAATGTGGGTGTTTCTCAATACCATGCTGTACAGTAAAAGATTTTGGACGGAAGAAAGAGATACAATAATAACCGACCCGGCAACGGGATTTAAAATTTCAATTCCTATAACCGAGGGAAAGTATGCACAGGATTCCCTACACTTTTACGGAAGTTTCCAATTTCAATATAAATAATAAACTATTTTGTTAAATGCAGGTTTGTTATTTGAAGGATTACCTTTTTTTGAATTTCAGTGATCTAAGCCATATTTATCAATTTATTCTTTTGTCTTAATTGCATCCTTAATTTTATCACAGTAAGCATAATGTTTATAAACATCGCAGTTTCTGCAGGTTCTGCCGGTACAATAATTATTACTGTGTTTAAATGTCCAGCATGGGCTTCCGTGACTATTAAAAAAATCACATTTCGTTCTATCTTCCTTCGTGCAGTGTACAATTTCCCAGCATGGTATCAAAGAATAAATCGTTTTGATGGCAGGTATGGAAAATTTCTGCTTTGTTATTGCCTTCCTGATACAATTTAGTCTTTCGATATCGGTATCCGAGTATAACCTGTGTGAAGATTCCTTTTTAAAAGGCATAACTAAGCCTTCGTGTTCGTACAAACGTAATGTATGAACAGAGACTCCGAGCATTTTTGCAACTGTGCTTATTGTGTAAAGCGGTGTATCTTCGTCAAATCTTTTTTCCTGAGCCATGATTAAAAACAATAATTAATTAACATTTATTATTAAGTGCAAATTTACTTTAAATTATTAATTATCCTTTATAAGGTGTACTTTAACTTATTTTGTTTGTTGAGAAATACAAAAGGATTCCCGTTGCTTGCCTTTTACAAATTTTGATTATATTGATTGAATTCAACTTAAAATATCTCATAACAATAAATAACAGGAATCCATTTGTAAAACTATTTTCTGTATCATTAGGTGAAAATAATATTAGCACCGGCAGATGCTTCATAGAACTGACCAACGGAAATAATATCATCGAGGTCGGAGCAGAAATTATCCTTTGCCAGGTGAAACATATCAACAGTTGCCTTACAGGCGTATATGTTACATCCCGCATCGTGAATCATAGTGATAAATTCCCTGACCGGCGGGATATCGATTTTCTCCATTTCCTTCTTCATCATAGATGTCGCAATAGCCGACATGCCGGGGATACTTCCAATAACAGTAGGCATATGCATAGCCGGATTACCGACAGTAGAAACTTTGAGATTATCCATCTTTTTTTCGATAATAGCCTCCAATCCGAAAAAAGTGAAAAATAAATTAGCATCAATTCCAGCCATCCTCGCCCCATTTGCCATGATAAGTCCGGGATATACACCCTCGAGTGAACCTTTTGATATGATTATAGAAACTTTTTCTATCGGGGAATAATTATTTGTGTTTTCCATATTTAAATTCCTTTTTCTAACTATTAATAATTATTAAATACAACCTGTCGGCTTAGGTAAACCGGCTATTTTAGCCGCCTTTTTTGCAGGCCCCTTAGGGAAAAGAGCATATAATTCTTTGGTCTCGACACCGCTCTCTTTAGTCAGTTTTCTAATTGACGGGGCATCGCCTTTAGCTTCATACTCTTTTCTCATAAAATTGATAACAAGCCAATGCCTGTCTGTCAAATTATTAATACCTTCTTCTTTAGCCAGCTCTGTTGCTAATTCAGGATTCCAGTCTTTTCCGTTTTTCAGATGATTGTCGTCATCAAATTCAAGTTGCTTGCCTAAAATTTCTCTTGTCGCCATTTTTTTTCTCCTCAATTTTATTATTTAGAAAATCTTAAGTTTATTTATTTTCAGCTAAATTTTTAACAAATTTTGTTACGAACAATAATCCCTGCTTCATCTCAGGCTTATTCAATTCTCTTAATAAACTGAACAAGGACATTTTATCGGCAGATTCAAGTTCAAGGTTCCTGTAGATATCAACCGCATTATTTACGGTAGCCAGCAATTCGGGTTGTGTCAAATTTCTGATTGTCTTTAAGATTAATACAATGTTATCTCCAAGATTCCTGACATCCTCGACAGTGAAAGAAGTAACTATATTATCCCCGACTTTTAACAATTCAGCAAGAAACCCGAAATATCCTTTCTTGTCGAGTTCGTTAAGTTTTAAAAGTAAACTATTAAATATTTCCTTTGATATGACACCGGCATCATCGAGGAAATCCCTTAAACTTTCGATTTGCTCAAATGCATTTGCAAGATTATTTGTATTTCTTGCCAGTTTCTTTAAAAGATAGAGGATATCACCGGTCTGAATATGGTTTGATAACTCTTCGAGTTCTATCAAAGATGTCCGATACAAATCATTTGCAACGATGGTCAGGTCGTTCTTCAAGTCTTCCATCTCGAGCCTTTGCCTTCGTTGATATTCTAATTCATTAACAATGAAACCGAGTTTTTCATTGATTGAATCAATCTGGCTCTGGAGCATTTCTGTTTCCATATCAATACTTCTTTCCTGCCATTGACATATTTGATGAAATGGGGAGTTCAAGTCCTTTTAATAATAGATTCCAATAAACCCATCTGAACATGACTTTCCCATAATGATTCATCTTCGTTTCCTGCAGAAGTGAAAAGGGACCAATTCCGGGTAAAGGAAACTTTCCCGGCAGAGGTTCGACATCAAAATTAAAATCAATAAGCAATCCTTTACCAAAACCGGATTCGATAAAGCAATTTGCATGGCCGTCGAATTTTGCTCTCATTGGCCTGCCTTCGACAGCATTAAGGAAATTATCATATAGTATCTCAGCCTGAAAATGTGCAACAGAACCGGCTTTGGAACTTGTCAAATCCGTAACATCGCCGATAACAAAGATATTCTCCCATTTTATTGACCGAAGTGTGTCTTTGTCCGTTGCAACATAGTTGAACTCGTTTCCCATACCGCTTCTTTCAATAACTGCGTCTCCTTTGTTGGTCGGTATTGTTACAAGCACATCATATGGTATAGCTTCTTCTTCCCATGAAACGATTGCTTTCTTTTCGTTGTCAACTCTTGCAATTCCAAAATCGGTAGTTAATTTTATGTTTTTCTTTTCGAGAATATCGCCGAGTATTCCGGATGCAATCGGTTTAGTAAATGCACCCGGCATGGGTGTAACGAAATGAATGTCAACTTTATCTCTCATTCCGAGACCTGTAAAATAAGAATCGGCAAGAAACAAAAATTCAAGAGGTGCCACAGGGCATTTAATAGGTATTTCGACTATGTTTAAAACGAGCCGTCCACCTTCCCACGATTTAAAGAAATTTGCCAGTGAACAAGCACCCTCGACGGAATAAAAATCAAATTTGTCCTTATGCCAGTTTTCATCGAGTAAACCCTCGGTTTCTTCCGGATGTATTTGTGTACCTAATGCTATAATAAGGTAATCATAACTGAGAATGACATTATTTTTCAAAATCACCCTGTTTGAATCAGGCTCGATTTTTTCAATTTCGGAAATAATTACCTCGACACCTCTCGGATAGTAATCTCTTTTAGGTTTCATAACATCTTTTGAAGTGTAAATACCGAAAGGTATGAAAAGAAATCCGGGCTGATAAAAATGAGTTTCACTTTTGTCAACAATTGCTTTATCGAATCCGGTTTTGGTAAAGGATT